>DAOVFI010000670.1 GCA_030673005.1 Planctomycetales bacterium | reverse complement strand
TCAGCCCCACCGTGTGCGTATAGCCTGCGGCGATCTGAACAATGTCCGTCCAGCCGCCGACATTGCACTGCCCGTAGTAGCTATCTCCCACGGCAACCACGGTGCCGTCGGACATCAGCCCCACCGTGTGATAGTAGCCTGCGGCGACCTGGGTGATATCCGTCCAGCCGGCGACATTGCACTGCCCGTCGCCTTTTTCCCCGACGGTGACCACAGTGCCGTCGGGCTCAAGCCCCACCGTGTGAGCCCCGCCTGCGGCGATCTGGGTGATGTCCGTCCAGTTACCGACATTGCACTGCCCGGAGGTGTTCAATCCCACAGTGACCACGGTGCCATCGGACTTAAGCCCCACCGTGTGATTGCCGCCCGCGGCGACCTGGGTGACGCCCCTCCAGATGTCAACATCGCACTGCCCTTGGTAGTTGTCTCCCACGGCGACCAACCTGCCGTTGACCTTAAGCCCCACCGTGTGAAAGCCGCCTGCCGCGACCATCGGGGTACATTTGGGCCCGAAGTCAGCCGTTATGGAATGGTTGCCGGTCATGATTATGTAGGTTATGGCGGCGTCGGCGTTGCCAATGCTGCCCACATCGCCAGTCCACTCGACAAAGCGGTAGCCCTCCTCAGCCTCGGCCACCAGGTCGGCTGATTCTCCCGGGTCACAGGTAAAAGTTCCTTCTCCAGGGGTGGTTACCGACCCTCCGTCGGTACTGTCGATACTGAGTTCATAATAAGGAGGATATTCAGGCGCAGCAGCACAGCCTACCATCCCGGCAATTAAGGCTGCCGTAACCAAAAATATGCCAACTCTGGCCAGGTGATGGTGTCTCCGCAAACTAACTATTATTTTCATACTTCACTTCCTCCGTAACAATTTGGTTTCCCCAAAATCATTATTCTTCGACAGAGTTTCAGCGGGAGCTCAGCCGAAGGATCCGGACACATTCTTATTCTTTTCTCCTCCTACGGCGCTGCCTCGCCCAGATTCCATTTGGCAAGCTCGACCACAAGGCTTGCGGCGACTACAGTGCCGTCGGACTTAACCCCTACCGTGTGATAGCGGCCTGCGGCGACCTGGATGATATCCGTCCAGCCGCCGACCTCAAGCTGCCCGTAGCCGTTATATCCCACGGCGACCACGGTACGGTCGGACTTAAGCCCCAGCGTTTGATAGCGGCCTGCGGCGACCTGGGTGATATTCCCCCAACCGCCGACATTGCACTGCCGGTAGTCGTTATCTCCCACGGCGACCACAATGCCGTCGGCCTTAAGCCCAACTGTGTGTAAT
>DAOVFI010000002.1 GCA_030673005.1 Planctomycetales bacterium | reverse complement strand
GGTCAAGGGAGGTCGAGGCCGATAGGTCTCGACCTCCCTTGGCCGTGGTTGTGCGTCATCACGGCCAAGCGAGCCAAGGTCTTCCGACCTTGCCCCGCTTGACCGTGCCACCATGAAATTATCCCGTTAAAGACTACTATTTGGCCTGCTTTACGGATAGATATCTCTTCACTCGCCTGACTATTACCGGGCCGATGCCGGGGACCTTTTTCAGGTCTTCCTCAGAGTTAAAGACGCAACAGCGGTCGTTGCGGTGCGCTTTGCGATATGTAACGATTGCTTCGGCTTTGGCCGGTCCTATCAACGGCAGGCGGCGCAGCGAGGCAATTGACGCCGTGTTCGGGTCGATTTTTTCCCGCACCGATTCGACACGCGCCCGCTCGATTGCCAAGGTAGGTCCCAGATTTGTCGAGTGTGTTACAGCCCGCCAGGTGAAGCAAATGCCCCAGATACCGAGCAACACCGTCAATGCCAGGCAGTCCGACCGGTTCCACAGCAGCGATCGGTAAAATTGCTTCTGACGGTGAGGTTCCGCTGCCGGGTCCATTACGTCTGCCCCTCGTCGGCGGGGTGATGCTCGACGTCCACATCTTCGGGTGAATTCAGCGACGCCCTGAAATTTTTCAATTCCTTGAACGCCAGTTTGGCCTGCATGTTGTTGCGGCACAGGCCGCCGTGTGGCAGATAATGGCCTTCATAGTCGGCCAGGTCCCGCCAGCAGATGCTCTCGACGAATGGTTTTGACAATGCGATCCGGCAGAATGCCTGGAGCCATTCGGCCTGGAGTCGCTGGTTCCACATGGCATGCCAGTGTCCGGCGTCGCGTGCGAGAATCTTGCCGCCCCAGGCGTCCCACGCGTCGGCAGAGACGCCCGACGGGGTCTGAACGCCGGTAACTTCCAACGGCACGCCGAAGCCGACGAATTCGTCCAGCATCGCCGATATCTGCATAAGGTCGCGGACGTACATCCCGTCGCGCGGAGCGCCCATGTAAATCTGCACGCCGAAGGCGTCGAACTTGATGCCGCTCTGGATGGCCATACTCGCGTACAGCATCGGCGGGATGGTCCGCTGATTGCGGGCGTAATACTCACCCCAGGGCCCGACCAGGTCGATCAGCACCACTGACTGCGGGGCGAGTTTCTTCACCAGCGAACAACTCATCCGCGTCAGTTCCATAATCTGCTCGAAACTCAGGTTGAAACTGTTGTAGGCGTTCAGTCCCGAAACAACCCTCCACATGCGCACCTTCTGCTCGTAACGCTGGACGACGCGCTGGATGTGTTCGTAGATCATGTCGCGCAGCGCCTCGTAGTCGTGTTCCCAGATGTAGAGCCACTCGGGCACGTCGGCCGGGTCGAAACTCACCAGCGGTCCGGCGTGTATGGGTCGGCCCCTGGCGCCGGCCCAGTTAACCCAGTCATCGACGTGCTCCCATTTGTACGATCGTTCCCTGGGTCCCAGGTGTTTCCACGCCGTCGGGATTGATATGAAGTCGAACGCCTCGCTCAGTCGTTGGCGGTAGCGATCGTTTCCGCTCAGCAGATCGACCAGGCACCCGAAACCCACGCGTGCGCCCGCGTTGGACTGTCGTCGTCTCTGGAGGAAGATGTCGCTGTGGAACAGGGCCATCTTCTCCCCCAGAGTGAGCGCCTGGGCCAGTGCCTCGTCGGCCACCCGTGCCGCTTCGGTCGGATTGTCGCAGGTAAGCGAGGCGATGAACTGTCGGCGGACCCGGTTGAATTCGTCGTTCAGAGGCTGGGCTTTTTCGTAGTCGAACAGTCCCCAGTCTTCGCGTTTCTGCACCAGTTGCATTATTTGTGCCCGGGCCAGTTCGACGTTGAGGTTGTAGGGGTGTTTACGGTCGGGAAGGCGTGCAGTCGGCAGGAGCATTCTTCCCGGCCTGCCGGCGTCCCACAGCAGCGCCAGGCCGTGAGGACCGGCCGTGCGCTTTATGCACGAAATCTGACCTTTGTCCGCAACAAGATCGGCGCGAACAGGAATATCGTCCTGTCCGAAGACGTACGCTCCGGTCAGATCGATCTGTTCGGCTAACTCGCCGTCGCGATAGACTTCAAATTTGAGCATGCGCCGTTCCTGACCACATTGAATTTATCAGTGGGTGGCACGGTCAAGTGAGGTTGAGGCCGTTTGGTCTCTACCTCTCTTGGCCGTGGTTGGGCATCCTTACGGCCAAGCCTCTTTGCCTACCTGCCTGCCGGTAGGCAAGCCGGCCGGCAGGCGCTGCGCTTCGACCTGATCGTGCCACCCATCTCATCAAATCAGGTGTTACAGACTACTGACGATTAGACATCGTATCGTTGGCGGGTTTTCTTTTCCACCATGTATTTGCTCAACCGGGCATAGACGGGCAAACCGTCCGGGGCCATGTCGAGTTCCACGTTACCCGCAATCAGCGGCCTGGCGTATTCGCAAAAGGCATCCGTCACGCCGTTACCGGCCTCGTTGATGAATTCGACCGGCAGCGGCTTTTCGCCGTTGGCTACGTCCGCAAGGTTCACCAGGGCGGTCGTGCAGGCATATTTCCCGCCGTCATTCTCCCGAACCAGCGAGACCATCTTGCCGGTGATGCCTTCAGCCGCCGCCTTTACCGCCGCCGCGCCGACCAGGTAGGCCTCGGCTGCGTCGGTTGCCGATGCGAAGTGCATGGCGTTGCGCTGGCTGGTGCCGGCCTTGTTGGTCCGGCACTTAACGCCCACCTCGTTCTCGACGATCGCCCGCAGTGCTTCTGCCGCTCCGCCAAGTTGAGTGTGTCCGAAGGAATCCTTGCCGAATGACCCGCCGGCGTCGGCGAGGTAATTACCTTCGGCGTCGCGGATACCTTCGCCGGCGACAATGAAGCATCGCTTATATTCGTCCAGACACCGACGGACATCTGCGACGAACTGCTCGATGGAGAATGGCCTTTCAGGCAAGTAAATCAGATGCGGGGCGTCTTCGTCGCTTCGCCTCGCCAGGCCGGCGGATGCGGCGATCCAACCGGCGTTGCGACCCATAACTTCCATTACGGTGCACGTGTCGGCCGTGTAAAGGGATTCAGTATCCCTGCCGGCCTCCATCGCTGAAATAGCCGTAAACTTCGCAACCGACCCATAGCCGGGACAGTGGTCCGTACAGGCCAGGTCGTTATCGATCGTCTTGGGTATGCCGATAGCGATCATCTCGTAACCGGTCTCGGCGGCGAGTTTTGAGACCTTGTCGGCTGTGTCCATCGAGTCGTTCCCGCCGATGTAGAAGAAACAGCGGATGTCATGTGCCTTGAAGACTTCGAGTATCCGTTCGTAGTCGGCCCGGTTCGTATCGAGGTCTTTGAGTTTGTACCGGCAGGAGCCGAGTGCCGCACTTGGCGAGCATCGCAGCCGTGTGATTTCGGCGGGGTTTTCCTTGCCAAGGTCGAACAGTTCTTCGGTCAGGACGCCGAGGATGCCGTTGTGTGCACCGAAGACGCCTTTGAAGTTATCTTCGTTGGCCAGAGCCGTTTCGATTACACCGGCCGCACTGGCGTTAATCACCGCCGTCGGTCCGCCGGACTGCGCCACTATTGCTTTACCTTTGATTTTGCTCATGGTTGGTATGCCTTTCTGTTTTGTATTGTTATGTCTCGGTCTTGCCGCAGGAAGTAATAATACGGATTTCTTCTGGTTGGGCAACATGTTGATGCAGTTGAGTCGGCGGTGGCGTCTTTTGTCTTTCGTTTTTTTGGATAGAAACCGGTCTCGGTAATTCGGTCGTAGCGAGGTCGAGCGCAGGCATTATCCTTCGCAGCCGGCCGCAGTAGAGAGAGTTATTGGTATAGGCTCAAAGGAGGCGATTTTAAGAAAAAGTGTTTTACAGAAAACGTTTGACATTGATGGTTATTAACCTATATGATAATCAGTGTGATCGCGGGGTAGAGCAGTCTGGTAGCTCGTCGGGCTCATAACCCGGAGGTCGCAGGTTCGAATCCTGCCCCCGCTATTGAGGTAACTCGCACAGGGACAGGCCTTTACGGCTTGTCCCTTTTGCGTTTAAGGAAACGTGCCAAGTTAGGGACGATACTGATTTGATACCACAAGCAGTTAAACAGCATCTCGTACGGCATAAAAAGTGATCTTGGATATATCCCAAGCCGCTTTGCCTCCGTTGTACGGAGCAAACCGCCATGCTTGCGAAAAAGAGCCTTGGCCCTGTCAATCGTGTTCCGGTTGCGCCTCATGTTACACCTATCAGATAGGAACACCCGCATTTATTAGCATTTGCGGGTAATTCTATCCAATCAGCATTGTTTATCAAGCCACTGGGAATTTGATTCCCGCTGCTGGCCTTAGCGCCAGGGAAGGGCGGCCTTGAGTTCTTCCAGAACCTGATAGACCAGCGGACTGGTGGGCGCGCACAGGTTACAAACCTTTGCCGCCGAAGTGTTACCCTGAATTGAACAATGCCTGCGAATGGGTTTTTTTAGCGCACCTTTATCGCATTCTTTGCCCCACCTTTACACGCGCATAATACACTCGTTCAGACCACCGTACTACTTGCCTTGGTAGAGTTCATGGGCCAGCAATTGTCCGATAACTGTAACAGAATTTATAGATGGTCGGCTGAGCCCCGAACGCCCGAACGATCGATGTTGAGGAGCAGAATAATGTGCATGCAGACGAAACTTACCGGCAGAAGATACGTCTTGTTGGAACTGGGGATACTTGTCATGGCTCTGGCGTCGTATGTAGCCGTATTGGCTGGCGAGGAAAATGCCATTGCTCCGTTAGCGGCAAGCAGCCGAATCGGCGCGAGCACTTCCAGGAGCAATTTACCGATCGATGCCGAAGCTCTTGTCGGTGGAACCACGACAGTTAGCCACCATCAGATTCGCAATCTCGTTACACCTGAACAGATATGGACGGCGGTTCGCAACCGCCGGAGGGGTTTGAAGTTGAGTTTCTGGAGGCTGACCAGGCTGCTCGACGGTTCTGATATCAACCCGGAGGACATCTATGGCATGGCCTACTTCGGGCCTTATCCCTTCGAGTCCCGGCAGGCGGGTTACGCTTATAAACGCTTCCGGTTCGGCGCCGAGATCGCGGCGGGCAAGGCGGATCTTGAGTTAGGGGCGTTACTGTCAGGTAAGACAAACAGCGAGGGATGGAGCGATGGGGGTCGTATTGCCCTGCGAGTAGAACTGTACCTGAAAAGAGCGGGAGCGGATCGGGCGCTGGGCGTCTATGATACATTCGTATCCTTTCGCAGGACCTCGGATGGCTTTAAGAAGTTGCCGACGCTGATTGAAGGCCCGCTGGTGCACATGACCGGCAGCGAAAACCCTACGCAAGTGGTTATCTCGTTTATCACAAGTGAGCCGGTGGAGACTTCCGTTTATCTTCTGGGCGACGACGTCCAACAGTTCAGGGGCAACGCAGACCGACGAAAGCAGAAAATCGCGCTGACAGGTCTTAGACCGGCCGGCGAGTATCGCTATCGGGTGCGGGTGGGTCGGAGCCTCACCAAGGTATTTCGCTTCAAGACGCCGCCTGAAGCGGGCAGCGGAACGGTGACCTTCGCCTATTGTGGAGACAGCCGAGAGGGCGTCTGCGGCGGGATGCAGAAATTCATGGGAATCAACTATGCAACCCTTGAGCGCAATGCCGCGCTGGCCTTTACCAAGGGCGCGGACTTCTTCATCTTCGGCGGGGACCTGGTCAACGGATACACTACGAGCAAGAAGGATTTTCAGATGCAGTTGCAGGCCTGGAAGCAGGCAATGAGTGGCTTCTGGAACTATCGTCCTGTTTACCCCGCTATGGGGAATCACGAGGCCCTGCTGGCGGCCTTCTGGCCAAAGGACGGCAAGCGTGGCCGCTGGCCTATCTCTATTGACCGCTGGCCGTATGCCACCGAAAGCGCCGAGGCCGTCTTTGCCGACGCCTTCTGCAATCCTGCCAACGGGCCCAAGCCTTCGGATCCGAAGCGGCCTCCGTACCGGGAAAATGTCTTTTCCTTTCGGTACGGGTCGGTGAAAGTCATAGCATTCAACAACAACTACTGGTACTCCAGCAGCCCGGAGAAGTTCGGCGGCTGCCCCGAAGGCTATATTCTCCCTGATCAGATGAAATGGATCATTCGACAGATACGCCAGGCCGAGAAAAACCCGATGGTCAAGTACGTTTTCCTGTATGCCCAGGAACCGGTGTTTCCCTGCGGCGGGCACATTAAGGACTCTATGTGGTATCGGGGAGACAACAACATTAGAGCCTATTCCTTCGAAGGCCACAAACTTCGTCCCTTGAAGCGCGGTATCATTGAGGTGCGCAATGATCTGGTGCGAGCCGTCGGTTCTTCCAGTAAGGTAGTTGCCGTACTGGGTTCGGATGAACACGCCTACTATCGCCTGCGGGTTGACCGGACGGTGCCGGTAGGGGTCCCTTCCAAAGACGACCGAAACAATGACGGCAGGATAGACTGGTCCAAAGACGAACCTGCATCGCCTCTTGAATTGAAGCATCCCGTCTGGTTCATCACCTCCGGCGGCGGCGGTGCGCCCTACTATTCAGAACAGCCCACTCCATGGAACAAGTACTGGAAATGGAAGGACTCCGGTCGGAAAAATTACTTCTACACCTCTCAGGAAAACGTTGCCGTCTTCCGCGCGAATGCACAAGGCGTCTCGCTGCAAGTCTATAATCCCTACGGTGAGGTCATTGATCGAGTCGAAGATCTGACACTTATCAAGAACGGGCGGTGAAGGCCGAAACCACATCGGTTTCCCGACGTTCCACGATTCTATACGCCTGTCCGACGGGCGCGACCCGTTTGGCGACTGTGTCATTCGTCTGCTCATACCGACCGATTGGGACTGTGCGTGTGTTGCAACTTCAGGGTGATCAGCCCTTAAGGCATAACACTTATTGACCGGTCGAAGAGGCCTGTGGGAAAGATCTGCAGTCTCTTCGGACCGGCCCCGTCCGGGCGCCCGTCTGGGCGGCGCAAGTCCTTTGTATCGTTTCTGCCGCCTTCGCTGGGGCTTACTATTCGTTGGCAGCGCCAAACAAAACGAAATCATAATCGTTACATCATCAAACCATAAAGGTAATCGGTTAAACTAAGATTAGAACCGGGGGGGAGGATGGGAAAATGGACAACGAGAATCGGATAAACAATGTAGCGGTTAGAAGGTTATCGTCGGCGGGATCGTCCGAACCGGAGCTATACGACGAAGCGGAATCAAAGGACGAATGTTTCCCCGATCAATTAGAAGACCTGGACCTGCCAGTCAGTGCGGTGCGTCCAAGTGATTTCCTCCCACCGGACTTTGAGGAAATACTGTTTGCCGAGTTATTGCGTGAGAGTGAGAGACATCGTCGCATTCCGGTCTATGCCGAGCGAATCAAGGCCGGCCTGCCGCTATTCTGCGAAGCAAGCCGTCAAAAGATAGCCCGCCTCCCGTCGCGCTCGCGGACAGAAACCGCCCCCACAAGACTGGCCGGGATCGTCGCAACAATTCACCGGCAAAGACGAAAAAGACTATCAACCGGCGCCCTATACGCCCCTACCGATAAAGCGTCCGAAACAAAAGTGTTAAACCAGAGAAGGGAGGTGGTTATGGCGTAAAAAACAGACCGGAATTGTCGGGTATTTGTTTTGGCGTGAGAGCAGGAAAAAAATGAAAGGAGACACCGGAAAAAGAAAACCAACGAAACATCATGTGATCAATGCAGGGGCATTGAGAATGTGAGTGCATGGATGTGAGGGGTAAAAACAAAGTCATAATTTATTCGAGTCATCTTCAAGGCAAATGTTTCGCCGGGGAGGTGTGCTCGACCGAGGAGCCAAAAATGATTAAGAGGATACTATGTACAGTCCTGGCGATCGTCCTGCTTGCCGGGACAGCAGATCTGGCCGTTGCTGATTGCAGCGGTGAATGCAACTATGAAGGCGAGTGCGGCATCAACGGGACGTTCAATCCCTCCGGCCGGCGCTACCAGGATTACTACTTCAACGTCGAAGACCCCAGCATGGGGTCTTACAAGTGCTGGTCGGCGGCCAAGTGGACCACCGACCTTTGCCCGCCGGAACCGGATTGCTGGTGTGATCCGACCAACCTCACAGTAACCAACCAGCAAAGCAACGCCAGTTGGTCACAGAGCGGCGACTTCGCCATCTACCTGTCGCCCGACAGTCTGGACCCCGGCGCCAGTCACACCTACGCCGATTGGGCCGGCACGTGGGCAGGCCAGAGCACCTACATCGGGACCTGGTATTGGACCAAGAAGTGGGACGGTTACGTCGATACCTACGACCTGTATCAGAATGAAGAGATCGCCGACCTCATCGGGCAATCGGCATCGGACGGCACCCTCGTCCTGTCGTTCGTGGACGTTGGTTCGACCGTAGCGGCCACCTGGGCCGGCTACTCTAGCTACAACTATCCAGGCCCAACGATCGCCATCGAAGGCAATTGCATTCCCGAGCCGGCGTCGATGTCGCTTTTGACCATCGGCGGTCTGCTTACGCTGTTCCGCAGGCGCAGACGCCAACTCCGCTGAGCAGTAAGCATCATAGTTGTTTATATTTTTCCGTCCGGTCGGCGGCGCATCCTTGCCGGATGTGCCGCTGGGCCGGGGGGCAAGGAAGACAAACGTAGGCAGGGAAGCCTCTGACAAGTGAACAGAGTCAAGAATTGCCCTCAACAACCAGCCTCTGCGGAGCGAGGGGCTTCCGGGCTGGAAGGGCAGTGAGATGATCCCAAAGAGGATCGAAGCAAAAGGAGCCTGAAAATGAAAAAGTTAGCGACGATTTTGGTAGTAGCGTGTCTGATTCTGGCCGCCGGTGCGGCGGCTCGGGCAGACGACCTTCTCCCGCCGGAATGGCGAGGCCAGCCGGGAACCACCGTACAGGAGTGGGAGTTTTATGATCCATACACGTTTGAAGAACCGGATGGTGACCTTTACTACAATCCGTACGGGACGCCTTCGTGCAGTATGACTTCCGGCGGATGGGTAAATCAGGAAGGAAGTGGTAGGCGTGGAATCTTATACGGTAACAGCCTTTTAGACATAGAGGGCACGTTTACCATTCCGAACGATCCTGATCCGAATAATGAGAAGTTGATCCGGGTACAGGTTACATACACCGGCAGTCCTACGGTTGTACCTTCGCCCGTGATCCGAGCCAGTGTCGATGATGTATATTATTCCGGCGAGTTGGTGGAAACTGTGCAACTCGAGAAAAGACCCTCTGTGGACCAATACTGGTTTCTGGATGTGTACGACATAACGATACCTTTCAATCCTGATACCGAGAAAGTTCACCTTAGTTTTGTTCCATCCGGAACTGGAACAGGTTACTTGGATCAAGTCGTCATTGACACCTACTGTGTTCCTGAGCCTGCCTCCCTTGCCCTGCTGATTTCAGGCGGAGCCGGGCTGCTGTTCCGCCGCCGTCGGCGTCATACAGACCGGTGCCGAACAGGCGCGGATGAATCCACCAGGCAGTAACAAAAACAATGGTACCACTGCGGTTCGAGCCGAACCGGGGCGCCGAAGAGGGCGTCTTGTCCGCAGGACTTGAAAACTGAACAGTGATAAAAGATGTCAACGAGTCTGACGCAGGTCCCTATGTCGTGGCACAGCGGGTGGTTTCTACTGCCAGAACCGCTTGCTTTCGTTCCAGGTCATACCCAAATAACCTGGGACGAGTGCCTGCCGACCGGGGCCTACTATTGCCAGGTAGGTGCTGGAGAGGGTAACGACAGGTTGGTGGGGATGAGCTCCCACTAAAAAAAACGCTCCGGTCTCTCCTCCGCCGGAGTATCGCCGAGAGGGTGTCCCGTTCTCCCTCCTTCCGGGACCATTCGGCAACAGAGCCTCGCAGCAATGACCGCCCTACCTGGAAGAATTGTGGGGCGGCGCCTTGAGCAAGTGCCGTCCCACACGTTTTTTTCGCGTTGCGAGAATGCCGGCAGAGACGGCTATAGTCTGTCGGCTGGGCGCGACAGAACACATATAACACAATCTTAACGCTCGTGAAATATGCGCATAAAACAATGCTGGTAAAGTAGAGGTATGCTCAATCAGTAAGTCTTCCGGTTCAGGTCAGCAGACTTGGATTGTGTATCCATATGTGGGCGCGTTACCGGGAGCAAGTATAGGGAAAGTGGATGCAGTCAATCGATAAAAGGACCTTATTTAAGGAGGAAAAGAAAAACGGCTATCAGAGCAAACACCAAGGAAGACGCACGGACTTTGCAAGGTAAATGGAACCGAAAATTATTACTGGAAAGGGAGATTCAAGATGAACATTAAAATGCTTTTACTATCGGCCCTGGCGGTCGGTGCTGTTCTTGTCGGCCCTGCCCTGGCGGTGGGACAGATGGGACAGAATGACATTGTCGTGGGGTTAAGTGATGGATCAAACACATACCGCCACTACGACGCCGGCACGGCTACGTGGTCCAACGGACCGGGCTGGTCGCCGCTGTACATGCAGGGAATTGAATACGACAACGCCAATCTGAAAAGCCACAACGCCGCCGGAAACCTTCTGGCGAACAACTTCGGCAATGCCTATACGGGCTTCGAGGTCCACAACCTCGAGACGGCAGGCGGAAACAGCAGCACCAGCCTCTGGGGCATCAAGGCCGCCACCGGCGGGACTGAAACGTACAGGGGAGCGGGCATCTCTGTCAGCCCGTTCAACAGTTACTTCGCCTGGACCTCCTACGACACCGCCCATATTTACGTGCATAATTACCTGCCAGGCTCAAACCCCGGCACAGGCGCCACTGCCGGAGCCAGTGTTACAGGGCCACGAGAGACCGGCATGGGCGACGGTAACGGCAATCCGGGATACCTGACCGCCCTTAAGCCCGGTTGCACGCAGGGTACGACGTGGCTGAACGACTCGAAACTGCTTGCCTTCAACGGCTACGGCGAGATCGTTCAAGTTGATATGCGCAACCACCCCGTAGGCGGAACCGAAGACGGTACGGCGGGCGGCTGGCAGCCGGAGCAAATGACCGACTGGGTGTCCAAAAACACAGAGGTCTCATTCAACGCCCAGTACACCGACATCGAGTACAACCCCGAGATCGACAAGGACCATATCTACGCCTCGGTAACCAACGCCGGCAGTTACACCTCTACGCTGTATCGCTATGACTATGATCCCGCCGGCGGGACAATAGCGTTGGAAACATCCCTGAATATACCCAATGACCCTAACAACGGCGATCCGCGCGAGACCAGAGAGATAGCCTTCGACAGCGAGGGCAACCTGTACTGGTCCTGTTACGCCGGCAGCGGCTCCGACAACCTCGTTTGCAAATTCACCGGCGCAACGGTCGAGGCCAACTGGGCCGACGCCAGCAACATCGCTACGTTCCTCATCGACAGTCAGTACAGCTCGTACAACGGCCTGGACGTCGCCAAGAGTACTGAGATTGACCACCTGATCGGCGATGCGGACAACGACGGCGACATCGACACTGACGACCTGTTAAAAGAGTCCACCAACTGGGATCCGACAGGCTCGGTATTCCATGCTTATTGGCAGGGCGATTTCGACAGGGACGGCGACATCGACACTGACGACCTGTTAAAGGTATCCACCAATTGGAATCCGACCGGCTATCGCGATGGCGACCTTGGCGGTTCGACAGTACCTGAGCCGACGACACTGTTGCTGCTGATCCTTGGCGGCGCTGCTGCAATCAGGCGACGCCGACAGCGATGAATCACCAGCATGTAAAGGGACGTGTAATTCGGTATAGGCGTTAGGGAATACCGTTTGGGACAGTAGTTACAACTAACCAGTATTTTACCAAAAAATGTAAGGAGAATCAGCAATGTTGAAAAGATCAATGATGGTAAGCGTTCTTTTGAGTCTGTTACTGAGTCTGCCGTCCTTCGCGTCGGCAGATCCGACCGTCGAGTACAGGATACTCCTCGATGGGCAGGACCTGGCTGTAGCCACCCCCGGTAACTTCGCGGATACCGCGAACATCCTCATGGAAGTGCAGGTCCGGGTTACCAACAACACCTGGAACGTCCCCGGTCTGGGAGATACGGACTTCGGTTTGCAGATGGGTGGTTTTCATCTGATCGAAGATGATCAAGTCCCCGGCGTGGGAGGCATTCCGGGACATCTTCAGTTTGACCCCAATCCGCCTTTCGAGAATCACCTGTGGAATTCCACCACAGTGTCCCCGCTTGCGAATTTCAAGGGGTATCTGGACATCTACGACGGCTACGGCTCCGGCGAGTACGGCGACGTGGACGTCTACGAGCAGGCGGTGTTTCTGAATCCCGGCGACTGGGCGAGCCACTACAACACTTTTGGCGCAGGTGTGTTTGACACAGTCGTCTCCGGAGAGTTTTCCTGGGATGGGTCGGCAACGGACCTGACGCTGGCGACGAGAGCCATAGGCGTACTGTATTGGGACGCAGATACGAGTCAGGTCAGGACGATGGAAGCGTTCGATAAAATCGGCGACGGCGTTCAATTTGTTCCGGAGCCGGCAACGCTTGCTCTGCTTGGATTAGGCGGACTGGGCGTTCTGCTGCGACGACGCCGCAGGCAGGCGTAAGGAAACAGCAAAAAACCGGTTCACCACCGGTCTGTGGGGAATGCCGGAGACGGCATTCCCCGCATTTGGCGGCCCCGCCGCCGGAAGGAATGATTGGAAATCTTCAATACGACGAAAGGAGTCTGATATGGCAACGGAAATGATGATTAAACCACCGTCCGGTGCGGAAGCACTTAGCGAGGGTTGCACATCAAGGAAGAAGATTTCCATACTCGTCGTATCGCCGGCACGGAAGTCGCTCCGTATCGGTCGGCGCAAGCTGAACCCAACCACCAGACGAACGAATCAAAGGTTCTGTGGATTTACACTGGTAGAACTGCTGGTGGTTGTGGCGATCATCGCGCTGCTGATCAGCATCCTGTTGCCTTCGCTGAGCAAGGCCAAGGACCTTGCTCGCAGCGCAGTATGCCTGTCCCATCTGAGCGGTGCGGGCAAAGGCTTCCAGATGTACGCCGCCGAATATGACGACTACATACCCGGGCCTAACACAAGCGGTACGAAGTGGCGGAACTGGACGGGCAGGCCGCCAAAGTGGGATGATTCAGACTCGCCGAATACGCCGTTGCAGGCAGACGATTGGATGTCGCCAACCCTGGGGAATTCACTCGGTCTGTCAGCCAAACGCGGTAATAGACTGGAGCAATTGTTCAACCATGATTTCTGCTGCCCGGCAAACAGAGCCAAATACGACGATTCCTGGCCCAGCGGCGCCTGGCCTGACGCCACTACCATAAACTATAACAGTTATTCATCCCCGTTCACGTTCCATTATTACTTCGACGCCGATCACGCCAAAGCCCGCGGCAACCCGGATGGGGCGCATTTCGGCAACGGTTACGACCGCCTGGTGGACATCAGGCCGGCCAATCACCGCTTCAGGTTGGAGACAGTTGGGATTGCCAGCGATAAAATCGCAGCAGCAGACGGGTCGCGCTACATAAATTCTGAAGGTAAAATCACCTTCAATGTCGGTGATGTAGCAGGCGCCTACGGGCTCAATTTCACCTGCCGCGGCGCGACACTTAACGTTTTCCACCAGGGCAACGGCAATCCGTACAAGTTCAAGGACGAGGGCGGGGGGAGTTATCCGGCGCTGCATCCGGATGTGGCAAGATACACCTATCGTCACCCCAATGAAAGCATAAACGCGGTTTTTTACGACGGTCACTGCGAAAATCTTCATAACGTCGAATCGCGTAAAGTGAAGTACTGGTTCCCGTCCGGTTCCGTAGTCGTCAGCACCAGCGGACTGGGCGATCGGAGCGTCAGCGTAGGAGACGTTATCCCATGAGGAAACAATGCTTGTCTCCTCGCAAGCCCCCCGGTCAGACCTGCGGCGGGAACCGAACGTAAGTCATAGGAAATGTAAGGCAGTCGCATTGGCTGCGCTATTGATCAATGGCGCGTGAATCATGCGACACAAATGGAAAGGAGCACTACAATGCAGATGTACGCCGCTAATCGAAAGGTAAGAATATTGTTGGTCGTGGTATTGTTGAGTGGGATTCCATCCTTACTGTCGGCGGCGGGGCCGCTTAGAGTAGTAAGTTACAATGTCTATCACAATCCGGCGGACCCGGGAGACCCCTACTGGCAAGCCGTGCTCAGCGGAATGGGCGCCGAGGAAGTCAACGGCGTCGCCAAGAGGCCGGACATCCTCGCCCTGACGGAACTGGACACGTCCATCCCGACCGCCCAGCACATAACCACCATAATGAACAACCTGTACGGCGGCAGCGGCGGCTCATACACATACGTGGACATTCAGGCCGGGTCGTATGAGCGATACGGCTTCGTCTATGACACAAGCAGCGTCGATTTGCTGGAAACGGCGACGATTCCAATGGGATATCGCCCCGGTCTGCGCGGCAAGTTCCGGCCGGTGGGCTACACCAGCGAGGATGCGTCGTTCTACTGCTACGACGTGCATCTGAAGGCATATCCGGGCTTCGAGGAAGAACGGGCTGCTGAGGTCTCGGCTATGCGTTTCCGGGATGCAGACCATCTGCCTGCCGAAACTCACATTATCTACGCCGGCGACTTCAACTTCGTCACAAACCCTCCGGACGGGGAGCCTGGTTACGGAATGATGATGGCGCCGGGCAACGGCCAGGCTGTTGATCCGGAAGATGGACACTGGACTTCCCCTTATTGCACTTATAGTTCCTCTTATCCCTATTCCCGGATTGACTTTCAGTTTGTCAGTACGGAGTTCGTTGACGGGGAAGGATTGGACCTGATTGACGGTTCCTATCGCGCTTACGGCAACGACAACGGCTCAACGAGCGGGCATCCTGAAGTCCGGTATGCCAGCGACCACCTTGCGGTGGTTGCCGACTATCAGATTCCGGCAAAGATGAGCGTTACGGTGGGTTCGGCGCCGGGGCGGATGATAGTGGGCGCCAACGCCGGCGTGGATGTAACCGTAGAAAACACAGCCGATGTGGTGGCGGTCATCGGGGCCGATGAACTGGACTACACCATCTCCGGCTCGGCGGTCAGCGGACCGGGCATTGATGGGATCGACCCGGCCATGGGCGGCGGTAACACCCACTCCGTTTCGCTGAAAAGCGATACCGTCGGCGCCTTCAGCGGCTCTGTCAACGTCGATAGCGACAGCCAGGGTGTCGAGAACGGCCAATTTTCCCAGCAGGTCGATTATGACGTTCTGGCGCATTCTGAGGCTTCCTTTGACTCCGGCGGCAACCAGGACAACCTGACGATCGGCTTCGGCATCGTTCGCCAGGGCAGGGTCGCCGGCGAACAATCCTTTTCCGTCTGCAATCTGGAAACCACGCCCGGTTACACCGCCGCACTCGACCTGGACGAGATCGTCGGCAACGGCGACATAGACCGACTTGCCACCGACGCGACAGTGTTTGCCGACCTGGTCGCCGGCGGGTGCCAGGAATTCGCCGCGTCCCTGGACACCTCGCAAAACGGCGGCTTCTCGGCGACGTACACGCTTGCCGTTTCCGACGAGGATCTGCCCGGCGCGGCAACAGGGAACGACCTGATACTGACACTGAACGCAACGGTAAGCCTGCTTGGCGATGTCGATCTGGACGGAGACCAGAGTCCCGACGATATAGATACAAACGACATCGACGCTTGCTATACTCTTTTCGGCACATCCGGCCCTTTCGCCGATCTGAACGACTCATGCCTTGTCGATCAAGCCGATGTCGATATGCTCATCCGCGACATCATAGGCACCAACTACGGTGACGCCGATCTTGACGGCGACATCGATACTGATGACCTCTTAGTAGTATCCACCCACTGGGACCCGACAGGCCAGACCTACGCCTACTGGCAAGGCGATTTCGACGGGGACGACGACATCGACACTGATGACCTCTTGGCAGTGTCCGCCAACTGGGACCCGGTCGGTGGCCGCAGCACTGTTCCCGAGCCGGCAACACTGTTCCTGTTGGGTGCAGGTGGGCTGGTAGGTCTGATTGGCCGAAGCAGGAGAACAAATAAGCACAACAGTGTGTCTGTGTGACGACACATAAACCTGCCGGGACTTAATCGGGACGGTTTCGCCCGTATAACCGCTAACTGCTCACGGAGAAAATGCAAAAGGTCGTCTTATGAAAAGAGCCGCGATAAGGTTTATCTGTGCTTTCCTGCTGTCGGTGTTGCCCGTTTCGATAAGCCTTGCGGGCGCGCCGTGGCGATTCGTCGTTACCGGCGACAGCAGGGACCGCAACAACGGCGCCAATACGACCATCCTCTCAGAAATCGCCGCCGAGATTGTCGGTCAGAACGCTGATTTTGCCCTGTTCTCCGGCGATCTGGTCGATGGCGACCCGCGAATACTGGAATCCCAGTTAGCCGCATGGCGAGATACGATGCAACCTGTTTATAACGAAGGTATCGGCGTGTATGTCTGTCGGGGCAATCACGACGGCGGCAGCGCACAGCCATGGAACGACGGCGTTGTAAATGCCTGGAAAAACGTCTTCGGCGACCTGTCCGATAACGGACCCGCCGGCGAAGCGCATATGACCTATTCGGTAACGCATAAGAACGCTTTCGTTGTCGCCCTCGATCAGTATGTTCCGGCACACCAGCACCGGATCAACCAGACCTGGCTGGACGCACAGTTGGCGGCCAACACCAACCCGCACGTCTTCGCCTTCGGACACGAACCCGCTTTCAGTGTCGGACACGACGATTGTCTCGACGATTATCCCGCAGACCGGGATGCGTTCTGGACCGCTATCGCCGGCGCCGGCGGGCGGACATATTTCTGCGGCCACGATCATTACTACAACCACGCCCGCGTCGATAACGGCGACGGCGATCCGGACAACGACGTTCATCAGTACGTCGTCGGAACGTCCGGGGCGCCGCTCTACGATTGGGACGGCGCCTACGACGGCAATAACAGCTCCTACACGCCGGTAAATCTCTGCCACGTAAAAAAGAACGGCTACGTTGTTGTCGAGATCGACGGGTTGGACGTAACGCTGACGTGGATGGAGCGAATCACTGCGGGCGAATATTCGGCAGCAGACGTCTGGACTTACACCGCCGTTCCCGAACCGGCAACCCTGTCGCTGCTGGTCGTCGGGGCGGCGGCGTTGATCCGCCGAAGGGAAACCCCGCGAAGACGGCAGCATCTGATGACTGTTGGCACATGGAAGGAGAAACACGATGAGGCGAACGACTTGGCGTTGGTTGCTTCCGGCAATTATCGCGCTGGCAGGTTGGGCTGATTCAGCAGCCGCATGGCACGGCAAAGGCCACCAGCGTGCCACGCGCCTGGCAATTTTGGTCCTGCCGAAAGACGTACCGGAGTTCTTCGGCAAAGGGGCCGCTTCGGTGGCCCACTGTGCAGTGGACCCGGACTTGTTCAAGAAACCCATTGCCGCCGATGAGGTCAACGAGACCGAAGGCCCCGAGCACTATTTCGACCTGGAGCGCCTTGGAGGAGAGAAGATCCCCCCGCGTCGTTTTGGGCTTATGAAGTGGTGCGGACGGAAGAACATCTCCCCGACCAAAGTGGGTATGGTGCCCTACTCGGTCACCGAATGGACACAGCGTTTAACGGTAGCCTTTGCTGAGCATCGCAAGTGGCCGGAAAATGAACATATCCGGAGCAAGTGCCTTGTATATGCAGGCATCCTCAGCCACTATGCGCAGGATCTCTGCATGCCGTTGCACACGACTATTCACTACGACGGTCGAGCCAAACCTGACGGTTCCTCCCCCAAAACGGGGATACACCTGAAGGTGGACGCCTTACTGGAGAAACTGCCCCAGCCCGCAGGTATCCGCATTGCGACAGAGCGGGTAAGACCGTTCAAAAACCTGCTACCTGCGGTGATAGACGAGTTAAAGGCCTCTCATGCCCTCGTCGAGCGGGTCTATCAGCTTAAGAGCCATATACCGGCTCTTAAAGAACCTCGAATACGCGACAAGGACGTTGCCGAATTCACCAGGGAGCGATTACGGGCGTCAGCGCTGTTCACGGCAAGACTGTTCCTGACAGCCTGGAAGGACTCGGCCGACATCGAATTCCCCAAATGGCATCAACGGCCAACAGGAACAAAGACGCCGCCGGACAGGTCCTCCGCAACGGCACGGATCGAACAGGTCCGCCTTGCGACATATAACGTTGAACACTTCATGAGAATGTTCGACCAGGTGCGGATGCCCCAGCGCAGCCGTAACCGCACCGAGTTGTTTCGGGACGAGGAGGATCTGTACGAGGTGGCCAGGACAATCACTCTGAAGCACTTCGATCCGGATGTACTGGTCTTGCAGGAATGCTGCAATCAAAAGATGCTTGAGATGTTCAATCAGCGCTGGCTGAAGGGTAAATATACCTTTGTAAGGGTCTTTGCGGGCAATACTGACGGACAATGGTTGGGCGTGCTGGTCAAGCCGGGCTTCAAGGTCCTGGAGGTTCAGGATCGATATTACCGTCAGCAGGATCCGGTCAACGATCCGGCGGTTCGGCAGGCCAAAGAAAAGGCAAAACTGGCCGAGGGCAACCTGCTCTTCCCACGAGGTCCGGTCTTCCTGAAGGTGCGAACGCCAGGCGGGAATCTGCTGTGGGTAGGTAATACGCATCTGAAAAGCAAATATGGCAACGACGAGGCTATTACACGCTGGCGCATCCGCCAGATGCAGTGCATTCGCCGGATATGTGGCCAACTACTGGCCCGAAATGAGACGAAGAACCTCGTTGTTATGGGCGACTTCAACGATGATTTGGGCAAAGACGAGCATGAACGGAAATCAGGCGCCGACGCGGTGGCTGTCATGGTAAAGGGCAAAGGCTTTGAGCAGTTGGCGAGTCCGACTTTTACGCTGGTCAAAGCCGATCCGGCCCTGGCCACTTACCATTGCCGAATCAAGCCGATCAAGTTCCGAAGCTTTCTGGATCACGTGTTCCTCTCACCAAAATTGGCCAATTACGTGAAGGCAACTTTCCTGATACGCGATCCTATCGCAGTTGCGGCCAGCGACCATTACCCGGTAATAACCGTCCTGGAGCTCCCGCGCAGCGGTGCTAACGCGCATAAGATTATCGGGTCCCAGCCGTCCTCTCAGTCGGAATAATGGGATGGCTCATGCAGCGATTTGTACGGAGAGCCTCCGGCAAGCCAGATTAACGAATTTGGCTAATCTGCGGCGGATCCTGAAAGGGCTTGTTTCGATCTCATCAGGTCGGAGCCACACGACTTCTCTGCACTCTTTGGTTTTTCCCTGCCAGAGAAGGCTCGCCAGGTAAACATTCGATGGCACGCGCTTGCCACTATGTTTCTTGTGTACGAAACGGCCCAGATATCGTTCGAGTTTGATCTCCGCGCCTGCCTCTTCTTTTGTCTCACGGATAGCGGTCTGCTCGGCCGATTCATTTTTTTCCAAGTGGCCGGCTGGAAGGACAAGTCGCCTGCGGTCGCGTCGTGTCGAGACAAACAGGAACTCCACACCTGACCTCGCGTGGCGATAGACAAGCGCCGCTGATCTGTTAACTTTGTCTTTGGGCCGTTTCATTCCAACCTCAGTCTATCGGGAAGCCCGAACGGCGATTCGCGCCGGGAGCGTTTGCCCGGACGGTCAACCGGTGAGCATTTTCGAAGCTCGTTATTGATTACCATCGGCCCAATTTATCGGTGGTTTCAAGAAGAGGGTTTAGGAAGAGCCCGACACACGATGTTGGCTTTTTTATTGAAACCGTCAGCCGCGTCATCGGACATCGGTGTTTTTCTTTCGCTCTTGCTGATTGGGGCGGCGCATTGGCCGGAAGCGAAGGGCGGACTTGCCCGCTGCTGTCTTTCCGGCCTGTTCGTAAAGCGTTTCCTGAGCCCGAATGCTCCTGGAGCCTTCGGCAGAAACCTTCTCGTATGTGCCGTCCGGGTTAAGGCGATATGCCTTGACGTTATCGGCGAAGTAAATCTCCAGGGCGCTGATAAGCCGACGGCGTTGTTCAGCGGATTTTATCGGGAAGAGAATCTCCAGACGCTTGTCAAGATTTCGCTTCATCCAGTCGGCGCTGCTGAGATAGACTTCCTCGTGGCCGCCGTTGTGGAAATAGAACATGCGCGCATGTTCAAGGTAGCGGTCCACGATCGAGCGGACTTCGATATTCTCCGATATTCCTTTCACGCCCGGTTTGAGGCAGCAAATACCGCGCACGTTCAGCAGTACTCGAACGCCTGACTGACTGGCGCGATAAAGGGCCTGGCAGATTCCCTTATCCTGGAGGGAATTGACCTTTGCCATTATCATGCCGGGCTTGTCGGCGGAGGAGGCCTGAATTTCTCTGTCGATCATGTCCACGAATCGCCGGCGCATGGCCGTCGGGGCGATAACCAGTTCGTTCCAGCCCACTTCCTCGCTGAAGCCGGTAAGCAGATTGAAGAACGCCGCCACGTCGGCGGCAATGCCCTTGTCGGTCGTCATCAGGCCGATGTCGGAATACAGCCTGGCGGTCTTCTCGTTGTAGTTGCCGGTGGACAGGTGCACGTACCGACGAATGCGGTCGGACTCTCTTCGGACGATCAGTAAGGCCTTGGCGTGGGTCTTGAACCCGGCGATACCATATAATACCTGGCAACCGGCGTCTTCCAGGCGCCGCGCCCAGTTTATGTTTCTGGATTCGTCGAACCGGGCCTTCAACTCCACAAGCACAGTAACTTCTTTGCCGTTCTGACCGGCCCGCTCCAATGCGTCGATGATAGGCGAGTTACGACTGGTGCGATAAAGCACCTGCTTAATCGCTAGGACCTGGGGGTCATCAGCCGCTTCGGTCAACAACGCAACCACAGGCTCGAAGGACTCGTAGGGATGAAACAGCAGAACGTCGTGGCTGCGAAGTTCCCTCCATATCTCTTCTGTCCCGTCCAGGTCATCCGGCTGGTGAGGCGACCAGGGGCGGATGTTCAGGTCATCGAAACCCGGTCGCTCGACGATCTCCATCAGGGCTGTCGCGTCGAGCATGCCGGCGATGGGGTATATTTCCTCCGGTCTCAGATTCGTCTCGTCGGTCAGCCAGCGCCGCAACCGAGCGTCTGCATCGGCGGAAATCTCGAGCCTCACTGCTAAACGCCGGCGGCGGGTAACGACGGCGCTTTGAACCGCCTCAAGCAAGTCGTCAACGTCGTCATCCTGTACGGCCACGTCGGCGTCCCGCGTAATGCGGAAGACAGTTGTGGCTTGCACTTCCTGCCTGGGGAAGAACTGAGATATGTTTGCGAGGATTACGTCCTCCAGAAGCGCCAGGCTGGTGTGCCGTTCCGTAGGGATAGTAACAAAACGGGGAAACTGTCGCGGTACCGCCACTACAATGATTCGCTGCACCGTTTGCCCCTTCTTCTCACCTGCCAAAAGGGCGGCGATGCTCAATTGCCGTTCGGGCAGGAGCGGACGGGAATCGAGTTCATCCACGGCCAGGGGCGTCAGAACGGGCATAACCTGCAGGGTAAAATACTCCTTGATATATCGTCGCTGTTCGGTTGTCCACTCGTCGGTGCTCAAGACGCTAAGTCCGGCGGCGCGAAGTTCTTCCAGGGCCTGCAGGATACCACTGGTCTGTTCAGGCACCATTCGATGCGCGCGCCGAGAGATAGCCTTCAACTGCTGGTTGGGCGTCATCCCGCTGATATCTCTTCGCCGCACACCGGCAGCACGCTGCTGCATCAGGCCCGCAACACGGATAAGGAAAAACTCGTCAAGATTTGAGCTGACGATGGCCAGGAACTTCAGCCTTTCCATCAAAGGAATCCGTTCGCTCAACCCCTCTCGCAGCACGCGATCATTGAACTCCAGCCAACTCAACTCCCGGTTGATGTAAAGGTCCGAAGATTTCCGTTTTGTCTTTTTCATCGTCTAGTTCCCGCCTGTATCCGCTGCCTCCGAGTGACTTACCGTCCGGATTTCACCCGCTTTCCTCCAAGTGGATCTTCATCCCATAGATGTCCTCAAAAAGCCTGCCCTTGTTGGCGATAGATCGACGCTCTGCGGTCAGGTCCACCGCACCCTTGATTAACAATGTCATCTCTCTGCCTTCCAGACGAGTGGTGAACTGTCCGGCCTGCTGTGCGTGGGATCTATCCAGGGCGTCGGCGACCCGTAAAAGAGCCGTCAGTTTGCTGACCACAATCCTCTGCTCTCGGGGCAGGCGCATGTATTCGGCGTGAGAGGACTTAGGCTCGCTGCGGCGGTGGTATCTGGCAATGTGGGCTACCTGGTTGATCTCATCTCTGGTCAGTCCGAAGACTTCTGAATTGGCGAGGAGGTAGTAACTGTGCTTGTGATGCGAGCGGTTGCTGACAAACCGCCCTACCTCATGGAGGATGGCCGCCGCCTGGAGCAGCAGCCTGTGTCTCGGTTCCAGACCATGCTCGGCTCGGAGCTCGTCAAACAGGCGAACGGAGTAGGCCGCCACGTTCCTGGCATGCGCCAGATCGACACTGTACTTCGCCGCAATAGCCGTTGCCGATTGGATGACGCCTTTGGCCAAAGCCGGGTCTTCCTGCCCTCTTACAAAGCGGGCAAGGTCCAGCAGCAGCCCGTCTCTCATCGACACCTTCGAGACGATCATCCGGTTTGACGAACAGGCGTGCATTAATGCCTGCTGTACCATCAAGGCCGGATTCAGCGTCTCGGCGTCCACGAACTGAAGCGAGAATTGGTTTGCCAGTTCCTCGGCAGTGTGATTCTTATAATGGGACACGAACTTATCGAGACAGCGCCGTGTGATTGTGGAAAACTCACTGGAGGCGCCGGGCTTACCGATCTTCTCGGCGGCAAAGCGTACATCGCCGCCCGTGGCGACATACTGCCTGATGCCCTTCAACAGAGACGACCTTTGCGCAGTCGCTATGAAGTTGTGGATATGCTGTCGGATGAGCCTTGCCGCCAGGATGGGCGATTCCTCGGTTGTAGCCAGGTTCTCCTGCAACCGGATGGAGCCCAGCGGCATGGAAAGCGACGCGGTGACCTCCCCATCCTGCATCACTGTCAACAGAGTGCTTCCGCCGCCGACATCCACGATAAGCGTCCTGGAATCGGACATCGTGAGTACTTCGCCCAGCGCCTGCCGGACAGCCGAAACCGTCAACCGGCTCTCCTCGGGAGTGCCGATAACGTCGATCTCGACACCCGTGGCTATCAGAACCCGGTCCAACAGATTATCGGAGTTGGTCGCTTCGCGCACGGCGCTTGTGGCAACGGCCCGGAGTTTCCGTACATCGTAGAAGTCGATCTTCTGGCGATAGTCTCGGATGACGTCCACCACCGAGCGTATGCCCGAGCCGCTGATCCGTCCTCGCCGGAACGTGTCTTGTCCGAGCCTCACGATGCGCCTAAACTGCTCCAGGACTTTAACAGTTCCACTCGATGCTACCTCCGCAATCGCCGCACGGATGGAATTGGCGCCGATATCAATGGCTGCGACGGTAACCGCCGCGCCGGCGTCGGCCTTCTGAATGTTTTGTCCTTTGCTATTCATCGTTGTCTTGCCACCGGCTTTCCCGGAGGGCGCCGTTCAGTCGTTGGCGTGTGCGTTACCCATAGGTGGCCGTCTCATCCTAAGCGTAATCTTGCGGGAGAGGACCTGCTGCAGGAGGTTGGATTTCTTAAGGCCTGCTTGTTGCTCGATATCCGCCGGCCCGCTTGTTTGGCAGTTGAACGTGATTGTTCCTCCGGAGATGTCTGCGCTGACGCGGCGTACTATGCCTAGATGTGTTCGATCAAGCCCGTCAGCCAGGCGGAGGATGCCCCCCAGCAGACAGACCTGTTGACGATCAGAACGCGAGAGGGTTGCGTACACCTTGTGCTTTTTACTTGGCAGAGCCTTTCGATGGTATCGAGCGACGCAGCCGACGATTCGGCGAGCACGGTCGCTAAACTTCAAGATGGGGGAATTGAGGATCAATATAAGGGCCGTCTTGTGATGGGCTTTCTGGCCTTCCAGCCAGCCGATGTCATGCAGTAAACCGGCGCAGTGCAGAAAAAAACGCGACTCGGCGCCCAGATTGTGCAGCGGCTGCAAGTCATCGAATATCTCCAGCGCCAGTTTCGTTACCTGGTGGGAATGCTCCCGCTCGTAATGACACTGCTCAGCCAGCGCCAGAACCGCCTGTAAGTGGTCGGCAGGATTCTCGCTGTTGGTCGGCTGCGGGGAGCATTCGTTGTTGTCGTCGATGATGTCGTCCAGTTTCTTACCGCGAAGGAAGACCTCGGCGAACTGGCCGGGCAGACCGGCGTTTTGAAGGGCCTGAACCGTTCGTTCCACAGGATAATCGAGCAGGCGGTGTTCGACGGCAGGGATGCCGTTTGTGAATTCCAGAATCGCGTATGATGTCTTTGCGCCGGAGCCTTCGTGTCGGCCTACGCTTCCGGGGTTGATAAAAACAGTATCAGCGACTTTCCGCACGAACGGTACGTGGGAGTGCCCGCATGCAATCAGGTCCGCTTCGGCCTGTTCGGCCAGGAACGCCAACCGCTCAACGGGAGTATCGCCAAGAAGATGTTCTTCATCCGAGACGGGGCTGCCGTGCGTCAGCAGCGCCCGGCAGGGTCCGACCTTCAAACGCTGCGTACAGGGTAAAGATAGAAGGTATTTCTTGTTTACCGCCGAGAGATTCTCCCAGGCCCAGCGAAAAGACAGGTATTTCGTGGGATTTTTATTTCGTTGCCATTTGTCTTTATTGCGCTGAAACGAAAGGACCTTCCGGTCGTAGTTGCCGATGATGCTGACTGCTCCAACATTGCGCAGAAGGCGGACCACTTCATTGGGGAAAGGACCATAACCAACGATGTCGCCGAGGTTCCAGATTGCCTCGGCGCCGGCGAGTTCGGCATCGTCCAGCACTACCTCAAGAGCCGGAAGATTCGCATGGATGTCTGCGAGTAAGGCGATCTTCATACGACCTGCCTCGGACCGGACTGCTCTGAACGAGCAGGTGGGCTTTGCCGGCCGGTGGGACGGACAGATAGAGTCTGCAACATGGTGAAAAGCCCGCCCCAGACATTCTTGTGATCCATACCGCTCCAGAATTCCACTAACTCGGCGAAGACGCTCTTGCGGTGAGACTCTCGATCAGCCATAAGGTGCTCTATGCCCCACTTCAGCCTCCTGAAGGGTCTCGCGTGCCCATAATACTTCTCGGTCCGCGCCCTTTCCTGTTTCCCGAAGGCCTTGAGCAAGTCGATCCAAACGTCCGCGTCGTGTAAATCCCCAAGCAGAGTTTGCAGGGTCTTGACTGTTTTGACGTGCTCATTGATCGCACCTCCGAAGACTGATTTGAAGATCTCCAGACAGTAGCGCAAGTGCTTTGCCGCAATGCGCATCTGGTGGTGGCCCTTTTTATCGGCCGGTTCATTAAGGGAGCCTTGGCAGGTCAGTAGTTTGTCCAATCGCCGCAGTACGTATCGCCTGACCCGCTCGGCAGGATATTTCACGTCGCGATTTCCGACCGAGGCCTTTGCGTCCATATTTCTGCACGTCTGTTGTATGTCTGTAAGCACATTGCTTTGCTCAAGTTGATCCAGTACCTTGAATATCCGCGGGCCAAGACGCTTCCTCTTCAGGCGCATCCGCATAGCCACCCGAGCGATACCCGGACGAAGCCGCTTGTCTGAAATCCCTTCCAGGACACCGTTTATGAACTCAATCTGCACGTCGGCATCCCGGGCTTCTCCCAGACCCTTTGTAAGGCAGCGTATCTCTTTTCGCCAACGTTGAACCTGCTTGGGCCTGAAGCAATCTTTGGATAGTCCCATACCCTCAATGAGTCGGCGTGAGGCCACCCTGGCCTGGTGGATGCACTCGACGTCTTCACCGAGACGGCAACCGTTCAACTGCGCTGCCAATAACTTGGCTTGCTTGTGGAGGTACTTGGCCAAGAGTCGTCGAATGCCATTTTCAGTAGAGAATACCATCATTAATATAAAAACTCCGATGGGAAGCGTTTACTATTGGACTTTATATTATACTTTCTGCCTCTACAGACGAATATTAAGATTCCGACAAGATTCCTTAAGCAGTTCGTGGTGGAAGTGCTTCGAAAGGCAAGAGCGCAGGATTTCGCCCGTACACAAGGAACGAAAACGCAGGCGAATTCAATCAATTCGCCTGCCTGCCGGCAGGTAGGCGGGTCGAGTTTTCGTGACGCAGTGGACGGGCAAAGTCAATCGCCGAAGCAGGTTCCTACAAGGCGAGCGCTCCGGACCGTGTCATGGTTCGGCGGGACGCATTTTCGCAATCCGGCCACTTTTTCAAGCGGCACCGGCTCACAACGCCCATTACGGTATGCGACCATGTTGTTATACGCGCCCTTGGCCAGCATCTGGGCCGCCTTGGTGCCCAGGCGAGTGCAAAGCACACGGTCGAAGGCGCTCGGTACCCCGCCTCGCTGGACATGACCTAGTGAAGTTACCCTTGCCTCCATACCGGTCAGGTCCTGTAATTGACGTGCGATCCGACTGGCCATGGGTTCCTCAACAGCATGGTAAGTCACCAACTCATCGCGGAACTTCCGGACTACCAGGGCAAGCCCGTCCCGCGTTTCGTCCTTATAGAGTTCCTCGAGTATCTGTTTCTCCGAGGCCTTTTTACCGGAAACCTGCTTGCTGTCGTTCTTTCTGGCGGCGGCTTCGGCGGCGGCTCGTACCTCTTCCTGGGAGCGGGCGCCTTCGGCTGCAACAATGATCGAGAACCGCTTGTTATTTCTCCGGCGTTCGCGGAGGTACTGCCCGACTTTTTCCAGATCATACGGCAGTTCAGGCAGGAGAATCACGTCGGCGCCACCGGCCAGACCCGCCTCCAGTGCAAGCCATCCGGCACGGTGTCCCATCACTTCACAGACGATGATGCGGTGGTGACTGGTTGCCGTGGTGTGAAGCCGGTCAATCGCCTCGGTTGCGATGCCCCTGGCCGTATCGAACCCGAACGATACGTCTGTCTCTACAACGTCGTTGTCGATGGTCTTCGGGAGCGTCAAGACGTTCAGGTCCCCATTTTCCCGGAGTCGCTGTGCTGCCTTCTGCGTACCGCCTCCGCCTAGCATGACAAGACAGTCCAGTTGAAGACGGGGGTAATTTTCGACGGCGGCAGCGGTCATGTCCATGACCTTGCCGCCTATGCGCATCTTGTGCGGTTTGTCGCGGCTTGTGCCGAGGATGGTTCCGCCGCGAGTCAGGATGCCGCTGACGGCTTGGTCGTCGAGATCAATCGTGCGGTTTTGCACCAGCCCACAGAATCCATCCAGAATGCCGATGATCCTTACTCCGTGGATGGAATTGGCTGCGGCCCTGGCTATAGAGCGAATGGCGGCGTTCAATCCGGGACAATCTCCACCCGCCGTCAGT
>DAOVFI010000513.1 GCA_030673005.1 Planctomycetales bacterium | reverse complement strand
CACCCCCGCCAACAATCTTATTTATCCCACCGTGTTTTTGGCGTGAAAAAACAACCCCGTTTGGGGGTGCCAGGGAAAACCCCAACCCTGTGCGCTTTGGCCGTGACGGCGCCCACCACGGCCAAGTCTCCGACTTGACCGTGCCACCCGGGCAGGGGTAGTATTTATCACTCCAAACAGACGGAGTGATAAATACTATGTGTGCCTGACTTGCTCTTTTCTTCTGCATGGGGCTGAACTCTTACTCCTGTTTATCGTGAGCCGGGTCGAACGACAGGCGTTCGGCGCTGTTGGCGAGTCTGGCGGCGTACTCGGCCACGAGCGTAATCGGCGTGTCTGGCCCGAATATCACGTAAGGCAGCTTCAGGTCTTCGAGCGTCTTTTGCAGCGTAAGGACGCCCTGGATGAGTCTCGGCCCGCCGCGCCCGACGACCACCGGCACTTCGACCGGACCGTTGCGCTCGAAGAAGTCCCGCAGCGCGTCGGCTATCGCCTGGAACGTTACGTCAATCAGTGTATTGTTGGCCTTTCCGCCGAGTATCAGCAGCAGCGAGGCGTCCTGTAATTTATGGCGGAGGCATCGCTCGATCGTGCCGTACATCCGCTCGTACGGCGGGTTGCCCCCGAAGTCGGACAGGAAGATCGGGTCGCCGCCGTACTCGAGGAGCGTCTCGATGATTATCGTGCTTGCCCCTCCGCCGAAGAGTATCGGAAGGACCTTTTTTCCGTCCAGGTCCGCCACGTGCGCCTGTCCGCGATGGCTGGCGGCGTCCCACTCGGCCATGTCTTCTTCAAACTCGGTCTTACCCTCGGGATACTCCGGCAGGTTCCGGCCATATTCGCCGAACCGGTAATTGCTGTCGTCGAAAATGCCCTTGAAGTCGCAGGCGTATATCTTCCCGTCCGAGGTAATCCGCCACGGGTTGATCTCGGCCATGCGCATCCCGGTCGTGATGAACATGTCCCAGAAACTCACGAACGTGCGGGACAGCAGGCTGATGAGTTTCTGCGGGCAGCCGAGCGATTCGAGCATGTTGGAGGCCTGATACGCATCCAGACCCTTGAAGACGTCGATGGGGATGGTCTTTTTATTCTCTTCGGTGATCTCTTCTACGTCCACGCCGCCTTTCAGCGAGATAGTGAACGACGGCCCGAGCCAGCGCGAGTCGTATGTAATGGCTGTATAGACTTCCTGCTCGGACGGGACGTACTGGACGAGGTAGGCGGTCCTGGCGTTCCGGTTGTTGATCTCGGCGGCGGCTGCGAGTTTGAGTTTCTTCATCGCCTCGGCGGCGGTGGTAACGACGGAGACCTCGCCGGCCTTGCCGCGCTTGCCGGAGAGGATGTCGGGCTTGACCAGACCCTTGCCGCCCCAGCGACCCAGGGCAGACCTTATATCGCTACGCGACGCCTCGGCGGTGAGGTACTCCGGGACGGGAATGTCGAACTGTTCAGCCAATTGCTCCAGGAAGGTCAACTCGCCGATATCGACCGGCATGGCAATTCTCCTATACACGCCCAAACATCGCAGAATATACCCCTTAGTCGATTGCGGGCAAGTCCTTTTCTCGTGGAAAATATAAAAAAATTGTAACACTTCAGTCCTTTGCAATAGAAGATGTTTTGGTCGGTCCCGAAAAGACTTCACAAGGAGGAAGGGGATAAAAAAATGAATGTTGAATAATGAACAGGGAATTTCGAATTACGAAGTAAAAAAAGAACCTTTTTGCAAAATCTGTTCACTTCGACATTCGACACCTGCCTGCCGGCAGACAGGTTCCTTGTTCAATACCTACCTGCCGGTAGGCAGGTTCGACATTCTCTTTTCCTCTGCATCCGCCCTGGGCGTCCCTGGCGGGACCTGCAAAATGCTTTTCAGGCTTCTGCAAACCGCTGAACTGTTACAAAATATAATTTACCCTGTAACACACGTTCAGGCGTTTCCCGAAAATGCGAAACTCAACCCGCGCTAC
>DAOVFI010000354.1 GCA_030673005.1 Planctomycetales bacterium | reverse complement strand
TTTTCGGTTTCGGCCAGGCGTCGGGTCCGGGCAAGTCCTTCAGCGACCGCTGCTTGCCGGCCAGGTCCAGCACAGTCAGGGCCAGCACGTCCATCGAATCGACCAGAGGTACGGGCGCATCGTCGGGGCCGAGAGCGAGCGAGATCTCCGAACAGGCGACGATAACAGCCTCGGCCCCCTGCCGTTCGACCAGCCCCGCCGCCGCTCCTCGCAGCAGTTGCCTCGGCGACGGGTCGCCTTCGTCCAGCAGACCGGCCTTGATGCCGCCGCTGCGCTTGCCGTCAACATAAGGCCCGTAAATCGCCTGCATCACCAGTCTCTCCTGGAGATTTGACGGGTCGGAGTCATCTTCACTGTCGGGCGGATAGACCAACTCGACGCCTCGGGCGGTGAAAACCTGCCCGAACAGTCCAAACCGGCAGGTACCGGTCGTCGCAAGCAGGCCGACCCGCCTGACCGACGGATATTGGGCGAGTACATAATCGACCGTCTCCAGGACTACGTGAGCCACCGGAAGCGGGATGTCGGCGGCTATCGCCGGAAGGAAGGCATGGGCCGTGTTGCAGGTGAGGGCGATAAAATCGGCCCCGGCGTTCTGAAGTCTTCGGAACGACCGGATTAGATATGGTGACGGGTCGGGCGCCCTGCCCAGCAACGCCTCCGAACGGACGGGCACCTGCGGGACACACGAGACGACCCATTCGGGAAAATCGTCGTCACCGGCGGCCCCGAAACGCTCGGCCGTCAGTTCCAGCAGACGCTTTTCAAACCCGACGTGAGCGAACGGACCCCACCCGCCGGCTATTCCGGGAATCAACGGAAACTTCGGATGAGACAAATCTTTACTCATGTATTCTTCATCGGTAAAAAAAACCTCCGGCCTGTAGCCGGAGGTTCGGACAAGTCCTCATGTGGAGAAAAGCAGATCAGCGCCGTCGTCGGAGAAGAGAACCAACAGCGCCGAGACCAAGCAGTATAAGTGTAGCCGGTTCGGGAATATGGCCCGACATCTGATCGTCATCCCACTCGCCGGTTCCATCCAGACGGGAACGGAAGGAAAAACTGTCAGGAAGATTGCTCATCTTGCTCTCGTCGATCTTAAACTCCAGGGCGTCGCCGACAGCAATTTCATAATCGCCCGGATTGAGCGTAACGTCCGACCACGAACTACCATTGTAATACTCCAGTTCGACTTCAACGTCGGTGCCGGTTATTACAATATCCAGAAGGTAGCAGGGGGTTGTGCCGGCGGTGTCGTAAAATTTGACTTTAAAATTGGTTTCCTCATCAAAACTTGTGGGATCGCCGTTTCTATCGACCGGTTCCCCGACGACCGTCATCGCCAGATAGAGCCAGCCACTGTCATCGTCGAACTGCATAGTGGCCATGTCCAGGCCGGTGCTGAAAAAATCCTTGAGTGATTCGTCGCCTGTATCGTCGATGACGTTGGTGTATTCACCGGAGCCTACATCTCCGTCAATGATGGGAGAGGCCTGAACGAACGAAGCGCAAAACACAACCACAACACCACCAATAATGAGAGAGCGAAGCATACTTTCCTCCTTTTCGAAACATTGAGCGTCTTTGAGCTTGAGCACAATCGAGCACACTTTACAGACCCATCCGGAGCCTGTAAAAATCCATCTTTAACATACTATCACGTAATGCTGAAAAAGTCAAGCCCTTTTTTGGAAGAATTTTCCAGAACCTCCAAAAAAACCTCTTTTCCCGCTATAATCGGGTTTTTTTCGCCCGTCCACGGCGTCGCAGCATTGCCACAGCACCGAGTAAAAGCAAACTCGCGGAGGCGGGCATGCCACGCCGAAGCCTTGTCTATCTTTTGCGTCGCCGGATCATCGTAATCACACCCAGCAACAATACTGTCGCGGAGGCGGGTTCGGGAACGTTTGATACTGTGAGCGTGCCGTTGCCGTCGTCGCCCAGGACCCATTTGTTTGCGAGGCTGGTGGGATCCAGGCTCAGGCCTGTGTAGTCCAAAGCAGCTGCGTTGGGAGTAATAACGACGGGAATTGTGATTTTTTCCAGTCCCAGGTTTGCGTAATTGGAGTCGTCCACGACGAGCAGACCCGCCAGGGAGGCCGAACCTGCATCCGTTCCGGTAACCTGAATCGGCGTAATCACGCCGTCGGCGCTCAGTATGATAACCAGTTCCGACGGTTCGGGACCACCTGCAGGCGCCGTGTTGATGGTCTGTGTGTAACTTGTCAGGACAATGCTGCCGGGAACCGTACCGGCAAGGTCGTTGTCGCCGCTGTTGTCTATCACGAACCGCCCGAACGCGCCGGATGAGTAGTTTCCGCCCAGTCTCAACGAAGCGCCGGTGTGGCTGCCGTAGGGTCCGATGTCGCCGCCCCAGATCGTGTATATCCCTCTGCCTCTGGGTACGCCGATACCGATGCTGCCTGTAACAGTTCCACCCTCCTGGGTAAGGGTGCTGTCGCCCAGCGTGTAGTTCTGGTATCCGACCTTGATACCGTAACTTCCAAAAAGACTACCGGACCTTACTATGACGTGTCCGCCATACGGGTATGTTCCTCTCGTGTCGGCGTCCTGGGTGATTACGGCAACTCCACCGCCATCGATCCAGGCATACTCAACAATTGTCGGTGGGTCCACCTGAATCCATCCCAGCACCGAATCGTTGAACTGCCAATTGCTGCTCGTGCCGGTAGCGTGCCAATCGGCCTCGACGCCGGTGGGACCGTCCCAGTAATAATGGTCATCGTAAGCAGCTAAGGACGGACAGGCCAATGCCGCCACAACAATAATCACCGATAGAGCAATTAAACTCCTCATCAATAGTCTCCTTTTAAAAATTGCGAGCCAATTTTACCGAGTGAGCCGAAGTGTTTGAAAAATCTAAAAAAACCAATCCTTCCTTGATGCCCGCTGTCGATACAAAAAAGGTGGACACATCGAAAAATCCTTCGATTATCAAAGTATTATACCCCGAACTCCGGAAATTGTCTATGGACAAAACCACAATTCTTGATGGATATTTTCACCTTTACGCTGATCGGTACGTAGGGTGCGGAAGGTTTTGCTTGCCATGCCGACTTGTCTCGGCGACCCGGCTACGGCTCGCTTCGCCGAGACGAGAGCGAAGCGGAGACGGGAGCCATAGCGAAG
>DAOVFI010000652.1 GCA_030673005.1 Planctomycetales bacterium | reverse complement strand
TGTTCTTTGTGTTCTTTGTGTTCTTTGTGGTTCATCCTTTTTGCCCGACAGGCGGTTTGCCCATCCGGCTGCGAATATCTGTCTGCAATGCGATCATTCTTTCGCGTACGTCGGCGAGAAATTCATCAGCCGACATCTGTTGCACTTCGTCCCGGTGCAGCGGCTTCCCATAAACTACCACGATATTTCCCAATAACGGTAGCGGTTGGGTTCGCGGCCAGATCTCGAATGCCCCATCGACAACAACCGGCACGACCCATTCCGCCGCCCGTTTGGCGAGCATGGCTACGCCGGGCGAGAACGCTCCGATCGACCCGTCGCGCGTGCGCGTCCCTTCGGGAAAGACCACCAATTGCCCGCCGGCGCGGAGGCGCCGCAACGATTCTTTCAGGGCGGTCAGATCCGCCGAGCCGCGCTTGATGGGAAAGGCCTTCACAGAAGCGATCCACGCCCCGAAGATCGGGACGCGAAATAATCCCTCCCTGGCCATGAAGTTCATCGGTCGCTTCAGCGACAGGCACATCAGCGCCGGGTCGAGATAACTCTGATGGTTGCAGAGATACAAGGCCGGGCCTTTGGTCGGCTCGTAGTGCCGGTTGAACACCTGTAGCCGCCAGAAAGGCACCGCCAGTAACGCAAACCCGGTCCGGCAAAAGTGATACCACAGGTTCGCGGTGGGGACTCCCTCCGGCAGCGACCATTCGCTCAGCAGCGGATTGGGATGAGAGGGCAGACCTTTCATTGTGCCGACTTTACCCGACGGAGCAGTTCCGCCGTTACTTTTTCGATGTCCATATCCGTTGTGTCTATCTCGATTGCCCCGGCCGGGCGGACCAGCGGTGCGACGGCCCGGGTGCGATCGCGTTCGTCGCGGGTGCGTATCGCCTGGAGAACCTGCTCGTAATCAGCGTCCTGACCACCTGAAGATAATTCATCGCATCGCCGCCTTGCGCGAACCTCGCAGGTCGCGTCGAGATAGAACTTCATTTCGGCGTCGGGGAAGACTACCGAACCCTGGTCGCGTCCTTCTACAACGACTCCGCCGGCTTCTGCCGCCAGTTCCGCTCCCGTCCGCCGCTGCATCGCCACCAGCACGTCGCGGACGCCGGCGGCGCGGGCGACGTAATGGGAATTATCGGCCACTTCCGGCGAGCGTATCTCGCGCGAGACGTCCTCGCCGTCGAGTAAAACAGAAAATTTACCGTCAGCGCCGTATTCCAGACGAATTTCGATCCGCCCGACAAGGTCGTTCAGGGCCTTTTCATCCTCCATGTCGATCCCCGCCCGCAGTGCGGCCAGCGTAACGGCCCGGTACGTCGCGCCGGTGTCCAGAAACGCGATTTCCAGCGCCTCTGCCAGTTTTCTGGCGGCAGTGCTCTTGC
>DAOVFI010000278.1 GCA_030673005.1 Planctomycetales bacterium | reverse complement strand
ACGCCGGCGTCCATCAGGCTCAGCGTCGCGCTGCAAACCGCCGCCATCGAACTTGAACCGTTGGATTCGAGTATTTCGCTGACGACGCGGACGGTATAGGGGAATTCCTCTGCCGACGGCAGGACGGCCTGGAGGCTCCTTTCGGCCAGGGCGCCGTGTCCGATTTCCCTGCGCCCGGGTCCGCGGATGGGGCGAATTTCACCGACGCTGAACGGCGGGAAGTTGTAATGCAGGAGGAAGCGTTTGAAGTATTCTTCCGGCAGCCCGTCGATTTTCTGCTGATCGCGCGGCGTACCGAGCGTAACAGCCGCCATTGCCTGCGTTTCGCCACGGGTGAACACCGCCGAGCCGTGGGTCCTCGGCAGGGCGGGGACCTCGATGGTTATGGGGCGAATCTCGTCGGCCGCTCGACCGTCCGGGCGGGTGCCGGCGAGGATCAGTTCCCGCTGAATCTTCCCTTCGGTCTTGTAGAACGCCTTTTTCACGTCGGCGGGAGCGTATTCCGGCTCCTCGACGTCTTCGGGGCACAGTTCGACCACCAGTTCGTCGCGAAGATCGAAGATGGCCTGGTTCCGCTCGGTCTTATCCTTAATCTGCTTCGCCTGGCGGAGTTTTTCGCCGCAGCGGTCAAGCACGGCAGCCATCAATTCTTCACTGACAGGCGTGGACTCGTAAGTCTTTTCCGCACCGCTCTTGCTTACCAGCGAATCGATCATCTCGATGATCGTCCTGATGTGCTCGAATGCGAATTTACACGCCTGGGCGACGGTTTCTTCATCGACCTCGTTCCCACCGAGTTCGATCATGTTAATCGCGTCGCGGTGTCCGGCGACGATCAGGTCGAAGTCGCTTTCTTCGCGCTGTTTGTACGTCGGGAAGGCGACGAACTCGCCGTCCACTCTGCCGACGCGCACTGCGGCGATGGGTCCGAGGAACGGCGCCGGGCTTAGGGACAGGGCGGCGCTTCCACCGATCATCGCCAGGATGTCGGCGTCGTTGTCCTTGTCGGCCGATACCACCATGCACTGTATCTGGACTTCGTTGTTGAAATCCTTCGGGAACAGCGGACGGATTGTCCGGTCGATCATCCGGCTGGAGAGGATTTCCTTTCCGGTGGGTCTGCCTTCACGCTTGAAGAACCCGCCCGGGAACTTTCCGCCGGCGTACTGCATTTCGCGGTAGTCCACGTACAGGGGGAAGTAGTCTATAACGCGCGTGGGTGGGGCGGAGAGCACCGTAGCCAGCACGACCGTATCTCCGTATCGTACTGTCAGCGCTCCATGCGACTGCCTGGCGATTTTACCGGTCTCCAGAATGAGTTTCTCGGAGCCGATTTCCTTCTCGATAGTTGTTACATTGTCCATTTCTCTTCTTTCCTTTCTTCTTCCTTCGTAACTATTCACCCAATTGCAATGGATGCTGAAGAAAAGAGCAAGTCAGGCACACAAAATGAAAAAACAATTCGTTTGTTGGAATTGTTTTTTCATTTTCCCGCTCCTAACGGGTGGCATGACGGGTGGCACGGTCAAGTCGGAGACTTGGCCGTGGTGGGCGCCGTCACGGCCAAGCCACACTTAGTTCGGCTGGACCGTGCCAAACAGTTTGGTGAAGTATTTATCACTCCAAACAGCCGAAGTGATAAATACTATGTGTGCCTGACTTGCTCTTTTCTTCTGCATAGGGCTGAACTCTTACCTTCCTTCTTTCCGCTTCTATTGCCTTTTTCTTCTTAATGGTTTCGATATTGGTTGTCCTGGCTGCCCGTCAAGGTGAGGCGGGACTGTTAATCGGCATATATGGCAAATCCGTCGTGGATACGCAGAGGCTCCGCGGATTTAATTCGCATTCGCCGGGCCGATTACAGGCCCGTAACGGCATAACGAGGAAATAACGGCGGAGCGAGAAAAAGGATCGTCCGAATCGGCCGAAAGGCTACTTCCGCAGTCCCAGACCGGCAATGACCTGCTGGTACCGCGCCGAATCGATCCGCGCCAGGTATTTCAGCAGGCTGTTGCGCTTCCCGACCATCTTCAACAGCCCCCGCCTTGAGGCGTGATCCTTCTTATGCGTCATGAGGTGCTCGGTGAGGTGATTAATCCGGCTGGTCAGCAGGGCAATCTGTACCTCCGCTGAACCGGTATCACCGTCGTGACGCTGATACTGATTTACAATCTCTTCCTTCCCGGCCTCTGTTGCAATACCCATCATTATTCCTGCGCTTTTCCTTTTTTCCTTTTTTCCTTCTCTGAATCTTACCTGCCTGCGTCTTTATTCTCCATATTAATCGGAAGAATTATTCTTCCGAGGTGAGTAAATTTTTTACTGCTTCAACGAGCCGCTCTATTCGGAACGGCTTGTTAAGGTACATGTCCACACCGAGGCTCTCGGCATAGACGCGATGTCGCGTACCCGGATTGCCCGTAATCATTATTATGTGCGGCGGTTCGGTTTTCTTTATATTCTGCCTGATTTTCTCCAGAACCAGGAATCCGCTTCTTTTCGGAAGCATTGCGTCCAGTATCAAAAGGTCCGGCGGCGAATCCGTCTTCGTTACCTTTTCCACGGCGGTATTCCCGTCGCCGGCGGTGTCGATCTCAGCGCCCGTGTCGCTCAGGGCCGTTTTGATCGACACGAGAATGTCCGGATCGTCATCGACCACGAGGATGTGCTTGCCTATCAATTCGTCGGGCATCTGTAATTACCTTTCCGCCGATTATGAATAAGTAAATAATAATACGTTCTTTAATGCGGCGTGTCAATTATAGTTAATTATTATTCGACGGCGGCGACGGGAGCGAATCATGCAGGGCATACTGGAAAGACTGAAATCCGGGGAAATCCTTTTCTGTGACGGGGCTATGGGGACGTTTCTCCAGGACAAGGGTCTTCAGCCCGGTTCGTGCCCGGAGTTGTGGTGTATCGAACGGCCCGACGATGTTAAGGACATCCATCGACGGTATCGCGAGGCGGGCAGCGATATTGTGGAATGTAATTCCTTCGGCGGGACCCGCTACAAGTTGAAGAACTTCGGCCTCGACGGGCGGGTCGCCGAGATTAACCGTGCGGCTGCGGCGATTGCGCGCGAAGTGGCCGGCGACGACCAATACGTACTCGGCAGCGCAGGACCTACCGGCGAATTCATGGCGCCGCTCGGGGTCGAGACGGAAGAGAATTTCTACGATGCCTTCGCCGAGCAGATAGTCGCACTCGCCGACGGCGGCGCCGATGCGGTAATCATCGAGACGATGACCGCCCTGGAAGAGGCGTCGGTGGCCGTCAGGGCAGCAAAGGAAAAAACCAAACTCGTCGTAATGGCGAGTTTTACGTTCGACCCGCAGTCGTGGGGCGGGTACGCCTCGATGATGGGCGTTACACCGGAGAAATTCGCCGAGGCGATTATCGAAGCCGGCGCCGACATCATCGGCGCCAACTGCGGAACCGGTCCGGACCACATGATAGAGATAGTCAAACTCCTGCGGGCGGCGGCGCCGGACATGCCGATAATCGCCATGGCCAACGCCGGAATGCCGGTCATCGAGAACGGTCAGACTGTCTTCAAGGAAACGCCTGAAGCAATGGCCGAAAAAGCGCCCCGGCTGGTCCAGGCCGGCGCCAATATCATCGGCGGATGTTGCGGTACGGGACCGGAACACATCGCCGCAATAAAAAAGGCCGTCCTTGGAGATTGACAGGAAACGGATATGCCGATATAATAAGTGTATTGATTGAAGGATTTCTGATGATTCGTCGGCCGAAAAGCCTGGGTTTGCTATTACCAGCCGGGCTACTGCTGCGCTGACGGATCGCGGGAATATCAGGTTTTCTGAAAACCCCGTGGTCTGAAACAAAGGATCGCGGGGTTTTTTTATTGTGCAAAATGAGCGATAACTGACGAAAAGAGGACGAGTGAAAGGAATTGTCATGTCCGAACCGAGAAAAATCCTGATCTTCGATACGACGCTGCGGGACGGTGAGCAATCGCCCGGATGCAGTATGAACCTTGCCGAGAAACTGGAAGTGGC
>DAOVFI010000221.1 GCA_030673005.1 Planctomycetales bacterium | reverse complement strand
GTACACCTACAGGATCGGCAAGTACGAGGTCACCAACGGGCAGTACTGTGAGTTCCTCAATGCTGTAGCGACCGTTGATCCCCACAGCCTATATTCGACCGAGATGGCCAGCGGGTATATGGACACCGGCGGGATTACCCGAAGCGGCTCTTCTGGTTGTTACACCTACTCGGTGCGTGTCGGGCGGGGCAATAAGCCCGTAAACTATGTCAGTTGGTACAGCTGCCTGCGTTTTGCCAACTGGCTGCACAACGGTCAGCCCACTGGATTGCAGGAAAGTTCAACCACCGAGGACGGTGCCTATGACATGTCTCTAGGGTCGACTGTAACTCGCAAGTTGAACGCACAGGTGTGGCTCCCGATGCTGGATGAGTGGTATAAGGCGGCGTACTACAAGGGTGGTGGCACCAACGCAGGTTACTGGGACTACGCCACGGAAAGCGATACGTGTCCAAATGCAGAACTGCCTCCTGGTGGTGATAACTCTGCGAACTACAGCGTAGCTGTACTCGGTGATATCCTCACGGAGGTTGGTTCCTATACCTTCTCGGATAGCGCCTATGGCACGTTCGATCAGAACGGCAATCTATGGGAGTGGAATGAGACACCGATGAACGCCTTGTTATATCGTGATGTTCGCGGAGGCGCCTGGAACAGCGATGCGAACAATCTGGTTGCGTCTTACCACCGGTTTGAGGACCCACTCACGGGGTCCTACAGTTTGGGTTTTCGCGTCGCCGAAGTCCCCGAACCCTCCACAGTGTCGCTACTGTTTCTCGGTGGGCTTGCGATGTTGAAACGTAAGCGGAAATAGTCAACTATACCACGGCATGAGGCGTTCCCCGGAACTCGGCAAACTCGACATATAAGCAGGAGATGCGCACGGCCTTGCGCCCTTAGCCCAGCATTGCCACTCTGCGAAGCGTTGCGTAGCAAGGTTCGAATGGCGAACGTGTTTCAGCCCCATCGGGGCGGTCGTATTTTGCCCAGGGCGACGCCCGTAAGGGCAAGCCCTGGGATACCGGTTTTTTTTTCGTTCAAGCCCCGGATGGGGCGGTCGTGAAGTCTCCGAAAACCACGAGCGCCCCGACGGGGCTTGATCATTATTGAGTCATTGTCACCCAGGGCTGGCCCGACTTATGTCGGCCTGCGCCCTGGGCTAAAAACGACCGCCGCTCCGCGGCTAAAAAACAATCTAAAAACGATCGCCGCTCCGCGGCTGGGCGTTCGGATGCCGGAGTGTGCTGCGTTTGCCGGATGCCGTGGTCGCGGTGTTTGCGTCCACATGGATATACGAACGTGAACGCCTGCCTGCCCTTCGGGTCTGAGCCTCAGGGTCGAAGACCGGCAGGCAGGTGGTCGCACACTCCGCGACCACGCCACCCGTTTGGCTTTTTTTACTTCGAAATTCAAAATTCCGCGTTCTACATTCATTATTCATTTTTAAATTCCACACGGCGCGAGTCAGGCTTGCTCTTTGGGTAAGTTTGGGCTATGATGATTTCGTCGTGCTAGGCGGGGCATTAGCGGCGCCTTGATTCTCGATTTATCGGGATGACCCGCAATCCGCTATAGCGGGGCTGAATTCTCCGTCGAGGTGTAGTTCTGGTGGACCATCGGGCCGGGCGGTCGGGTGTTGAAGGTTGGGTCCTCTGCAATGTCGGGCCGTGAACCTGGTCAGGTCCGGAAGGAAGCAGCCATAAGCGAGTTTTCGGCATGTGCCGGAGGGTCGCCTGGCTGGAGCCTGTCCGTCAGGCCGGACCCGTCAGAACGCATCGAAGCGGAGTGCACGGCTTTTTTATTTTCAATTTTCAGGCTTGGTTTTAAAACGGTTAGTTCCGGGTTACACTTACGGGAGTGTTATTGCTTTTTTCACCCTGTTCCCGGCTTTCCGATATAATGGCGGCATGAGGTGCGACGGGAAGCATTTTATGACCGAGGCGTTGAACCTGGCCCGGCTGGGCAGGGGGGCGGTGGAGCCTAACCCGATGGTCGGGGCGGTTATCGTCCTCGACGGGCGGATTATCGGCAAGGGCGGGCACAAACGTTTCGGCGGCCCGCACGCCGAGGTCGAGGCCATTTCGGCGGCACACGTCGCAGGGGCAGAGACAGCCGGCGCAACGATGTACGTTACGCTCGAACCCTGCTGCCATCACGGCAAGACACCCCCATGCACACAGGCCATTATCGCAGCCGGTATCGCGCGCGTCGTGGCGGCGATCGAAGACCCCGACCCGAAGGTATCCGGCAAGGGTTTTTCGGCCCTGCGCGATGCGGGTATCGAGGTGGAAACCGGTCTGATGGCCGGGGAGGTCCGGCAACTCCTGGCCGGTTATTCGAAACTGCGAGCCACGGGCAGGCCGTGGGTCATCTGCAAATGGGCACAGAGCCTCGACGGGAAAATCGCCACGCATACGGGCAGCAGCAAATGGATTACAGGCGAATCGGCCCGACGGCGGGTCCACGAGATTCGCGGCCTGTGTGACGGTATCTGCGTCGGGGCCGGTACGGTCCGCGCCGACGACCCGCTGCTGACCGGCAGGGATACCGACGGCAATCCGATCGGCCGGCAGCCGACCCGGTTGATCCTGGATGAGGCACTGGAGATTCCGCCCGACTGTAGATTGATGCGTGATATCGATGTTGCGCCTGTTGTCGTGGCGACCCGGCCCGACGCCCCGTCCGCCGCGGCAGAGGCATTGACCCGCGCCGGCGCCGAAATCCTGACCCTGCCCGCCGGAGACGGCCTGTCCCGATCGGCGCCGACCGGCGGTGTGGACCTGCCGGCACTGCTGGATGAACTCGGTCGGCGGGAGTGGACCTATCTGCTGGTCGAAGGCGGAAGGGGCGTACTGAGCGGGTTCATCGGACAGGGGCTGGCCGATGAGTTATTGGTTTTTATTGCACCGCGGATTATCGGCGGGACGGGCAGCATCGGACCCGTGAACTGGGATGACATTGACAGCATCGACGAGTCATTCCCGCTTCCGCCGCCGAAGGTCGAACAGATAGGCGGCGACGTGTTGTTACGATACGTCCTGAATGTGCCGTGAGACCCGCCTATGCCAAGGCTTCCGTCTCCGCTTCGCTCTCGTCTCGGCGAAGCGAGCCGTAGCCGGGTCGCCGAGACAAGTCGGCGTGGCAAGCCGGAATACCGGATGGAAACAAGTCCCGAAAGGGCGATATTGCAGGTTCGTTTCTTGCGAATTTCTATTTCCGTCGTCGTCGAAGCAGGCCGACGGCGCCGAAGGCAAGCAGCGAAAGTATCGCCGGTTCGGGGACGACGTCGAAATACTGCCAGTCCGTCGCGCTGACTCCGTCGTCGTCGGTAACAGTGCACGAGACGAGGTACCAGCCGGGCGCGTCGTAGGTGTGCGAAGGCAACTGGTCGGGCGAGGTCTTGTCATCGCCGAAGTTCCAATCGTACGTATCGATGCCGCCGTCGATGTCGGCGGCGGTTACCTCGAAATCCAGAGTAAGGTCGGCCGGCGTGGCCGACAATGCGGCGGTGGGGGCCAGGTTGTCGTACCGGGTGTTGTCGAGGCAGTTCATCAGGCTGTAGGCGTCGTTGGCCATGCGGTGCTCGACTCGGGTCATCTCCTCGACCGAAGGCGTGCCCGCCAACCGCCAGTGCCCCAGCAGTTCGTCAACCTCGTCGAACAGGCAGGCCTCGAAGGGCAGCGTGCTTGCCTGGGTGTTCGTTTCGTTGTTTTTGCCGTAGAGCGAGTTTGCGCGAGCGGCCAGGTCGCCGTTGGCCAGATGAGTCGGCACGTCGGAGACGCGCACCCAGGTCGGGACGGCGACGCTGTAATTCGACTGGCCCAGCAATGCCCACATCGTCGCAAGTGCAGGGTCTTCCGCCGGCCCGACGCCGTGGACGACCATCGAGGAAACGACGCTCCACGTGGCGATAGTGCTCAGCGGCCGGTCCGGGCCGTAACGCATAAACTCGTATCCGTTTGTGCCGTTATTTCCCTGTACGACAGTCCTGACCGAGAGCAATCCTGAGTCCATCGGCCCGCACGTGTTATAACTGCCGGAATAATACCGCCCGCCGATGCTCAGGTCGTCCGCCCCGTCGGTCCTCTGGTGGTACTCGTTGGCGCGGGTTACCTGACCGAGCAGGGAGACATTGCCGAAGGGAATCTGTGCGGTGCGGTTGGGGTTGGTGGTGTCGTATTCATACACCCAGTTCGTATGGTTGATTTCGAAGACGGTCGCGTTGCCGGCGGCGTCCATGAAGGGGTAACATCCCTTGACGTTGGTGGTGCTGCCGGGCTGGGCGAGGTAGTTTCTCACTTCGGCCACGGTGCTGAAGTTGCCCAGGATGTGTTTGATTATATCCCGGTTTCGTGATGCGTTGCCGCCGCCGCTGCCGACATACGAGTTTCCCGTGCAAAGCCCTGCCGAGTTGACGCCCATCCATGGCTCGACGCTGCCGGCGATACCGATATAGTTGTACTGTGGTCCCGATTTGTAGAAGATCCTGTTGTCCGGGTCGCCGCTCGTCATGCGGACTTTCCACAGCAGAGGCCGACCGTCCTGCGTAACGGTCCCGTTGGTAACGCCGATATTGCAGGATCGCGCATCTAAAGGAAGGGCCAACATTACGAATAAAACAGCGAGTAGTGCACAGATCGATTTGCATATCATAGACCGCTCCTTTTTTCGATTCCTCCTGACCCCGTATGTTTTCCACCCGATTGCAGGGCAGGACGAACATGTATTATCTCTGAAAATCAAATATTGTCAAGCATGTGTCCCATCCTGTCTTTTTTCGTCCGCAGGTATTCGCGGTTCTGGTCGTGGGGGGTGATCTGGAGCGGGACGCGTTCGACGATTTGCAGGCCAAAACCCTCCAGGCCGAAGATC
>DAOVFI010000201.1 GCA_030673005.1 Planctomycetales bacterium | reverse complement strand
CGAATACGGTCCAGTCGAAGGCGGCTGCGGCCTGGACCATCTGCTCGCGGGAAATAGCCGGGTCGAAACTGACCGTGCGGATATCCAGGCTGTTAGCCAGCGTCATCCGAATCGCCTCGTCCAGAGACAGGCAGACGCCATCCGTCCCTGTCAGTTTGTCTTTGACGGTCTTGAGAGATTGATCCTTCGGATCAGCGACAGGACAAAGCAAGTCCATACTCTCTTTGCCCGCTCGTTTTTGAGGCGACCGATCCAGCACCGATTTCTGATATCGGGTGAGAAGGTTTTCATCAATCCTGCCGGGCGAAACGCAACCCGACGCGAATACGCAGATAAGCCCGAAAAACAACCACCATCGATCCGGGCAACTCCTCATCGCAAAACACTTGCTCATCGCTGGACTCCCTGATAAATCGCAACTATTCACCCAATTGCAATGGATGCTTCAAGAAAAGAGATAGTCAGGCACACAAAATTAAAAAACAATTCATCGGGCTACGGCAGGCTCGCGGCTTGCCGTTTTGCGTTGTTGGCTTTTTTGCACCGCGCGGATATACAGATTTAAGTATAAAAGATTACTTTTAATCATCAATTTACGGTGGCACAGGTTTGTAACCTGTGCGCGACTGACACAGGTTACAAACCTGTGCCACCTGAAGATTCATAACCTGTGCGGCTGACACAGGTTACAAACCTGTGCCACCTGAAGATTCAGGCTTGACAGACTTCTATACGAGGCTGGCCTCTTCGGCCTTTGCCTGCTCGTCGGCCTCGGCGATGATCCTGTCGATGCCGGCGTTCACGTCGTCCGGAAGCGGCTCGACGGTGTGCGTGGCGAGGATTTCGTCCACTCGCTCGCGCAGGCGGTCACCGAGCGTCTTGGCGCCGGCGTCCTTCCAGGGATCGTACCTGTTGCGGTCCATCAGTTTCGGCAGCCAGAACGCCTTGCGGAAATTCCGCGCCGTGTGGTCGTGCACGAGGAAATTCCCGCCCGGTCCGACCTCGTTGATGACATCCAGCGCGAGCGTTTCTTCATTGACCTGCACGCCGCCGAGAAAATGCTTGACCTGCCCGATGATCTCGTTGCTCATGACGACCATCTCGAACGAGCCTACGAGACCGGATTCCAGGTAGCCCACGTCGTGGATAAGGTTCGCGCCGCTCAAGCCCGACGCCATGATGCTCAATGCCGCCTCGGCGGCGGCCTGCTGGTCCAGGACCTTGCTGTCGGAGCACCCGGCGGCGCTGAACATCGGAATCTTCAGCCAGTGTGCGATGTCCGTCAAGGCAGCATCCATCAGGTGAAGTTCCGGCGAGCCGTAGGTGAATACGGTCGTGTGCATGTCCATCGATGTAACTACGCCGCCCATAATCAGACCCGCGCCGGGACGGGCCAGTTGCGAGATGACCATGCCGACGAGGAATTCGGCCACCGACAGCACCAATGCCCCGGCCAGTGTAACCGGCGCGGTACCGCCCAGCGATGCGCCGGGCGTGTAGATCGCCGGGATGCGCCGCTCTGCCGAGAAAATCAGTTTCTCCAGCGCCGCCTTGCTGTGCAGAAGCGGCGTAACCGGTTCGAGATAGACGATGAAGCCGGGATTTACCTCGAAGGCGTCGCGCCCGCCGCGCAGCAGGTAATACATTTCGAGAATGTCCGAAAGACCGTGACGCGACATGGCCGTCAGGACCAGCGGCTTGACCGTGTTGCGCATCATGGCGGCGGCCTGGTGGCGGTCGTAACTGTAGGTCGGCACGTCGCTCATCAGGCCCAGCGACATGAAGAAATCCATGTTCTCGCAGGCATCGACCACGCGGGCGGCGTCGGCGATGTCCTTTTTGGTGAACTGGCGGCGCTCGCCGGTTTCGGCGTCGATGATGAACGGTGCGTCCGAGCCGGTGCCGTAGTGGATGCGGTGGCTTTCAAGGATCATGCTCCTGCGCCCGTTGCGGTTGCCTACGGCGATCCGCGGCGGGACCTTGGTGAGCATTTCCTGCACCAGACCGGCTCCGATGTGGACCAGGTCGCCGGAGACATTAGCGCCGGCATCGGCCAGCAGTTGCAGCGACTGCTCCTCGTGAATCCGCGTGCCCGTATGCTCCAGCACTTCCAGCGCGCCGAGGAAAATCGTTTCAATCTGGTCGTCCGACAGGACACGAAACTGCGTCGTTGCGAAATCTGTCCGATTAGTACGCATCTGCCCTTCCTTTCTGTCTTACAATGCCTTGTTGCAGTTCTGGTGGGGTGGCACGGTCAAGTCGGAGACTTGGCCGTGGTTCGGCGTCCTCACGGCCAAGCCTGCGCTGCGCTTCGGCTTGACCGTGCCACCCGACTGCGAATTACCCATTCACCGATGCAGATTACCGTTTATCTCCCGATTTTATCAAGTGTTTTTTCCGTCCCGTCGGGAAAATCAGCAGTATATCTCATTTCTGCTCCATTCAATAGTTGCATACGTTTATATCTGTTGTTCGTTTTCAGGATCGGTATTTTATAAATTCCGATAATATGATATTGTTAAGTGATGAGCGCTTTACGTCCGATTCGGTTGTACGGAGTATGCCATGGCGCAGAGTAACTTGCGGCTGAGCACCGGTCTTGCCGGTCTTGACAGTGTGTTGAAAGGGCTGATGGGCGGCGACAACGTCGTCTGGCAGGTGAATTCAGTCGCCGATTATCAGCCTTTCGTCGAACCTTACTGCCGAAACGCCGTGCAGAGCGGTCAAAGGTTAATCTATTTCCGCTTCGCCAGGCACAAGCCGCTGGCAACGACCGAAGACGGCGCGGAGGTTCACCACCTCAATCCCGAGGCCGGGTTCGAACAGTTTTTGACGGAGATACACCAGGTTATCGACGAAGTCGGACAGGGCGGTTATTACCTGTTCGACTGCCTGTCCGAGTTGGCCGGTGACTGGTGCAGCGACCGGATGCTCGGCAATTTCTTCATGCTGACCTGCCCGTACCTTTTCGACCACGAAGCCGTCGCCTATTTCGCCGTCCTCAGGAACAACCACTCGTTCCACGCCACAACTCCCATCACGAACACCACCCAGGTCCTTGTCGATGTTTATCGCCATGAAGGCAGGCTTTACGTTCATCCGCTCAAGGTCCAGCACCGCCATTCGCACAGTATGTACGTATTGCATGTCTGGGTCGGCGATGAATTCCTGCCTGTCACTCAGAGCGTTACGATAACCGAGGTTCTCGGCGCCGTTCCGTGGAGCCGTCTGGACAGCGCCAGTTACCGGCTCGGATTCTGGAGCAGCACCTTCGCCCGGGCCGAGCAGTTGCAGGCCGGTCTTGACCGCGGCGCCGAACCGGCAGATGACGTGGACGCCTTCGTCGGAAGGCTCCTGCGCATGGCGATCGCAAGGGACGGCAGGATTCTCGATCTGGCGGCCAGGTATCTGTCGCTCTCGGACATCCTCGCGATTCGCCGGCGGATGATCGGAACGGGTCTGCTCGGCGGCAAGGCAGTCGGGATGCTTCTGGCGCGGGCCATTCTGAAAAAGGTCGATCCCCGCTGGAACGACATCCTGGAGCCGCACGACAGTTTCTTCATCGGCTCGGACGTCTTCTACACCTACCTGGTTCAAAACGGTCTGTGGTGGATGAAGCAGAGGCAGAAAGACCCCGGAACGTTCCTCGACGGCGCTGAAGACGCCCGCCGCCAGATGCTCAAGGGTGAGTTCCCGGAATACATTATCAAGCAGTTCACCGACATGCTGGATTATTTCGGTCAATCGCCCATCATCGTCCGTTCCTCCAGCCTGCTGGAGGACAATTTCGGCAACGCATTCGCCGGCAAGTACGAGAGCGTATTCTGTGTGAACCAGGGTTCGCGGGACATACGCCTGGAGAATTTTCTCTCTGCCGTTCGGACGGTCTATGCCAGCACGATGGGCGAAAAGGCCCTGACTTACAGGTCGCAGCGCGGACTGCTCGGCAGCGACGAGCAGATGGCCGTACTCGTTCAGAGGGTCTCCGGCGCAGTGTACGACGAATTTTACTATCCTCAGATCGCCGGCGTGGGGCTTTCGTTCAACCCGTACGTCTGGAGCAGTGACATCGACCCGGCGGCGGGTGTCCTGCGGCTGGTTTTCGGGCTTGGTACGCGGGCGGTGGATCGCCACGACGACGACTATACGCGAGTTGTGGCCCTGAACGCACCGTCCAGGAGGCCTGAGTCCAATTTCGACGAGGTCTGCCAGTGCACGCAGAAAAAGGTCGATGTGCTTGACCTTGCCGCGAGCCGGTTGGTTTCGGCAAGGTTTCCCAGCGTGGCCGGGCGAAGTCTGGACCTGCCGGTGAACCTGTTCGCATCGCGCAGCGAGGAGATGGTCCGGCGCGCCGCCGACAGCGGCATCGAGGACGTCTTCCCGTACGTCCTGACCTTCGAGAGCCTGCTGCGCGATACTCAAATTGTCGGCGATATGCGCGAAATGCTCAAGTCTCTTCAGTCGGCTTATGACTACCCGGTGGACATAGAATTTACCGCCAACTTCTTCAGCGAAGGTCAGTACAAGATTAACCTGTTGCAGTGCCGGCCTTTCCAGTACAGGGGCGGGTCGGTGGTCCCAAAGCCGCCTGATAAGATAGCGGCGACGGACCTGGTGTTGCGAGCCGGCGGCGCCGTTATAGGCCGCAGCAGGCAGGCCGATATCGACCGGCTGATTTACGTCGTCCCGGACGCCTATGGCCGGCTGCCCCTGAAGCAAAGGCACAGCGTCGCACACCTGATCGGGCGGATCACGCACACCGCCAAGGGCGACGAAAACAGACCTGAAACCATAATGCTGCTCGGGCCGGGACGCTGGGGAACGAGTTCGCCGGAACTCGGTATCCCGATTAATTTCTCCGACATCAGTTCCGTCTCCGTACTCTGCGAAATAGTGGCTATGCGCGAAGGCCTGGCGCCGGAGGTGTCGCTGGGAACACACCTGTTCGGCGAAATGGTCGAGATGGACATGCTGTACCTGGCCCTGTTTCCGTCAAAGGAAGGCAACCTGCTCAACGAAGAATTTTTCACCGGCGCTCCCAACCGCCTGGCGGACCTGCTCGGCGACGAATCG
>DAOVFI010000548.1 GCA_030673005.1 Planctomycetales bacterium | reverse complement strand
GATCTGCACGCCGCCGCACGGCCCGTCCTGCTGGGGACGGACTCGCCCGCAATGCAGGCCGGCATCGACGCACTGGCCGAAGCGTTTGAAAAAGAGGTCGCACTCATCCGCTGCGGCGCGTCCGTCCCGGTTACGGAACTGTTCCAGCGCCTGCTCAGCCTGGACGCCGTGCTCATGGGCTTCGGCCTGCCGGACGACAACCTGCACGCGCCGAACGAGAAGTTCAACCTGGAACAGTTCCAGCGCGGTTCGGTGGCGTCGGCCGCCTTCATGCAAAACCTCCGCGACCGGATGTGAAACGGCGACGATTGACGACTTGTCTCGGCGTCCGGGCTACGGCCCCGGTGGGGACGAGAGCCTTGGCGAAGCCGGATTGACGACCGCTCGCTTGCAAATCACCTCCACCGTCGCTACGATATCCTACGATGGCTTGGAGTGGCCGCTGGGCGAGGAAGGCTTCCTCACGAGCCTAAGCAGCCGACTCATTCGCCGCCTTGCGCCGAAGAAGCCCGGCCGAAGGCCGAAATCAAAAGCGACAAGCAATAAATGAGTATTGGAGCCTGTTGCACAAATACTCAGAATTTTCATAAGTCCTTTATTTTTGTTCCAGCGATTAACGTAAAATAAGGACTTACGTTGATCGCCCGAAGTTATGCAACAGGCTCAGAGCCTGTTGCATAATTCCGTGTTTGAAAAGTGAATAATTGTAGGCGGGCGGGTAGAATGCGGTCAATGGATTGATTGATAAGAAAGGATTCTTTCATGGCTTACAATTTCCTGCCCTGCGATCGGAACCAAACGTATCTCCTGCCGCCGTCTTTAGAAGACTGGCTGCCGCAAGGTCATCTGACGTGGTTTGTCCTCGATGCCGTCGAGCAGATTGACCTGCGGCCGTTCTACAAAAAGTATCGCACCGACGGCGTCGGCAACTCGGCCTTCAACCCGTCGATGATGGTCGGCCTGCTGCTGTACGCCTACTGCACCGGCGAGCGGTCCAGCCGACGAATCGAGAAGTTCTGCCAAACCGACGTGGCTTACAGGGTCATCACGGCGAACCGGTCGCCCGACCACAGTACGATCAGCCGCTTCCGCAAAGACAACGAGGCACACCTGAAAAGTTTGTTCCTTGAATTGCTTCGGCTGTGTGCGGCCGTGGGTCTGGTCAAGCTTGGCAAGGTCTCGCTGGACGGCACGAAGATCAAGGCCAATGCTTCGCTGGCGGCGAATCGTACGCTGAAGCATCTGGAGCAGGAAGTCGATAAGATGCTCGCCGAGGCGGCGGCCAAAGACGCCGAAGAAGACAAGACCTTCGGGCCGGACAAACGCGGCGACGAACTGCCGGAAGACTTGCAGGATCGCAACAGCCGCTTGAATCGCCTGAAAGCCTGCAAGGAACGTTTGGAGCGTGAAAAGGCCGAGGCCCGCCAAGCCCAGCAGGCCAAGATTGACCGGCGTCAGGCGACCGAAGAGGCGACCGGCAAGAAGCGCCGGGGCCGCAAGCCGAAATCGCCCGAAAAGACTGAAAACAAAGAAGCCAAGGCAAATGCTACCGATCCGGACAGCCAAATCATGAAAACGCGAAAGGGCTACGTTCAGGGCCTCAACGCTCAAGCGGCGGTAACGGAAGATCAGGTGATCGTCGCCGAGGACGTAACGCAGCAGGCCAACGACAAACAGCAGTTGCACCCGATGCTTGAGCAGGCGGAAGCAAACCGGCAAGCCGTCGGCGTGAAGGAAAAGATCGGCGTGGCCCTGGCCGACGCCGGATA
>DAOVFI010000668.1 GCA_030673005.1 Planctomycetales bacterium | reverse complement strand
CTTAAAAATAATTTCCCTAACTTTTTCCACGCGCGGCGGGCGGTACAACATATCAATCCCATCAAAATATCCCGCCTGCTCAACCAGCGCGATTTCGTTCCACGCCTTGGCCGGTATATTTGCGACAATCGCGGTGTAAGCCGAAGTATACAACCCCGGCGCCATTCCGTAAAATTCTTCCGTAAGTATTTTAATTTCAGCCGCGTCCAAGTCCGCGAGAATGCGTTTCACTTGCCCGTCTATCGTTGGCAACTGTGATTGCGGCAACACCATCAACGCGGTTAGTTTCGCCCACGCCGGAATAATCAACCGCCCCGCGCGGACGGCCAATCGTTCCGCGCAAGTTACCGCAAGCCGCTGCCGCCGCTGTAACGCAAGGGCGGTCGAGCCTTTTGGTTTTACCGGCTGTTTCATTTGCTTTTTCCCACCATCATCGCGCCGCATTCAGGGCATTTGATTTTTGTGCATGGCGTTCCCCGCTCATGCTTTTGAGTGTGCCCGCATTCCGGGCACTCGCAGTATTCGGCGCCTCCGTCCTGCTGCGCCGGTTCGCCAACCCCCATCCCCAGTCCACGCGCCTCGCCAACATCGCCTTCGTCGCCGCCCTCGCCCGCCGGCAAAGGCAAAGCAAGCGTTCCGCCATACACGTCATCGTGCGCCTCGATATTAGCCTGTTCCGTTTCGTAATCCAGCCCTTCCTGCGCCGCCCACGTCTGCTTGCTCAAGACACCCTTGGCATTCATAATCTCATTAGATTTCGTGCGTTCGAGCTGGTCTCTTGTCGCCACTTGCGGGCCGATAACCGTTATCGTCATTTCCGCCGCCCTGTCAGGGAGGTTACCCACCGCGACCGCCTCCGCGATAACGCGATTAAAAACCGCCCTTGCAAAGTTGCCGAATAATTTTTGCTGGGTTTCAAAGTTCCGCGCCGCCGGGCCTTGCGCCACCATCGCCGAAGCTTTGTTATTATTCGACGCGTCCGCCGTAAACATAAATTCCGGGAAGACGAACCGCGCCGCGATTGCCCGCAGCGTAAACTGCACCGCCGCGACAAAGCGGTCAACGTGAATACCCGCGCTTGGGAATTCATAATCAACGCTTTTGGGCGCGTCGATAATGTCCCCGCCGAGATATTTTTTCTGGTAAATCGTATCGCCCGTCGCAGCGTCCTTGATTTCCCTGTCGGCAAGGTCTGTGCGGAGAGCGTCTACGTCGGATTTTCCCGCCGTATGTTTTCGGATTAAAGCGATGGAGCTTTGGATTGCCACTGTCCGGTCGATTGCCCGTATCTGTTTCTGC
>DAOVFI010000146.1 GCA_030673005.1 Planctomycetales bacterium | reverse complement strand
TGCTGAGGCAATCATCCGTCGGCCAACCGGCCTTGCGAGAGTCCACGGTTATCACCGTAGCGTCATAACCGAAATCGGGCAGGTACTTGCAGAATTTCCCGCTGCGATGAGCGCCCACCAACTGGCAGGGATAGAACCCCGGCGCGATCATCAATACCCGTTTATTCATCAGGACACCTGAGATAGGTTATCGGCGCTTTGGCGCGTGCAGTCAAATTCACCCGCCATCCGCCGGCGCCGACTGATCGTCCTGTTCCGGCAGAACAATCCTGCGCGTACCGATGACACTGGCTGGCACACCCGCTACGATGCTCCCCGACGGAAAAGATTTCGTTACCACGGCGCCGGCCCCGACGATCACACAGTCGCCCAGTTCCACGCCCGGAAGGATTACGGCGTTCGCCCCAAGCCAGCAGCGACGCCCGATACGAATCGGCGGGCCTGGCTCCGATTCGTCCATTTTATCAAGAGAATGATTCGCGGAAATAATCTTCACACCCGGCGCGAACAGCGCCTCATCACCTATATAGACACCGTTGTGCGCCTGTATGTAGCAACTACCCGAGGCCGCGAGCGAGCGATCAACACCCCTGCCGAGGTGAAGGTTACCAGGAACGGCCACGCGGGAAGTAAAATTGATGCCCCACTGTGCTGAAGGCGTCACCCGGAGTATTCGATGAACCAGAAAATTCAGGAATCGCAGACCGAACGGCACTTGTACATAATTAATGTACCATCGACCGAACGCCGTATTCCGAATTCGCTTTTTAATTCTCATGGGAAGAAACATTGCAAATCCTTCAAGATTATAACTGCCTGTAACCGTTCAGGCTTCCATGTTGGCGCCTGCCTGTTACAAATAATAAGTGTACACATTCAGGTTTTTTTTCGTCCAATAATCCTACGGATCGTCCTGATGGGCATCATCAGGAGTTCTTTTTCATCGTCATGGATCATTCTCATCAACAAAGCCGCGCTAGCCAGAACAGCGGTAAAGACCCCGGCCCTGACCGCCAGCCTGACAGGGACCGCCAGTCCGGAAAGGGGGATTAAAAACACAATCAGCCCGCAGACCACGCTGAGCAGGAAAGTCCCGCCGAGTTCCTTCCAACGCAAGACACGCCGTACCGGAACGTCCATGATCCGACCCAATTGCCAGATAAGGAATGCCGCAGCCGCGAACTGCGCGCAGACCGTTCCTATACTCGGACCTATAAACGACAAAAACGATTTACGACCCACCAGCACGAGTGTCGTGCTGATGACGATATTTATTATCAATGCCAGGACCGCCGTAACGGCCACAGGCCCGGTCTTACCCATCGCACGAAATATTGTGGCGTAAATTGCTACGCGAATAGGCAAAGCGCAGAGGTAGATGGAAAACGGCCAGGCGGCCATCCGATACCCCCCGCCGTATAGAAGAACCATCAGGTCCGGGGCCACGGCAAGGAAAAAGGCGAAGCATGGAAAGATTATCAGGCTGCATTTACGCGCGCCTTCCTGCCAGATATTCAGCGCGTCCGACTGCCTGCCCTTATCCACCAGTGTAACAAGATCGGGCATCATCGCTGCGCCGACACCGGCGGTAACCGTGGCAACGACAGGCAACTCAAGCGCGCCGTAGTAGTACACGGCAAAATCCGCCGGATCAAAAAAACTGGATATGAGCAACTTGTCGAACCTGACGTTTATTACGCCGACGATCATCGTCGCCCAGAGCGGCCAGGAAAACCTCCATAATTCAAGGACAAGCCGCGGTTTCAGTCGCCACCGACCGGGCAAAGACAATCGCACCATGTCGGCGCAACCGACTAAAACGACAACCGCACCTACCGTCACCATCGACCAGACTACTGTCGAGAGGTTATATCCAAGCGCGACCGCACCGATTACCACAGCGGCCCGACCCAACCCTTCGGCCAGACTGTACACCCCCGCCCGCCAGGGCCGGTCAAGACTGATCATAAACGCCGGAATAAGTATCGCAAACCTCTCAACGAAGGGATACAGACTGAAAATACGTAATAAAGGCGCCAAGCCCGGGTTATTAAAACGTCTGGCGATCAGATCCGCGCCGAAAAACATCATGCCCCCGACAAGCGCAGCCGTTACAAGCGAAATAAGAAACGTCTGCGCCAGGAGAGTAGCCCTCTCTTCACGCCCCAGCTTGGGAATAAAATAGTACAGGCTGTGTTCGATCTGAAGCGACAGCATGCCGGCAAGGAACATATAAACCAGAAAAACCTGATTATATGTTCCGACAACCTCCTTGCCGACCAGCCGGACGAGAACTACTCCCAGCCCTATCGTCGTTGCCTGGCGGAGGGTCCTGCTTATAATAATGATAATACTGCGAGAGCGTATGCGCACGCCGACCGCTCCTTCTCAATCCGATAAATAACAAGCAATATCCATTCGCAACTGTAATCGCAAGCCGATATAACCTTTATAACAGGATACGGTATGACGTTCTCGTAAGGAAGATGAAATGGAAATCATCAACGTCGTCGGCGCCAGGCCGAATTTCATGAAGATCGCGCCTCTGATGGAGGCCTTCGGGCGGCATGCCTCAATCAATGCCGTCCTGGTCCACACCGGGCAGCACTACGACGAGCGAATGAGCGACCTGTTCTTCCGCCAGCTGGGCATACCCGAACCCGACATCAACCTCGACGTCGGCTCGGCCTCACACGCGGTCCAGACGGCCGAGATAATGAAATCGTTCGAGCCGGTCGTCCTCGAACGCAGGCCCGACGCCGTCCTGGTCGTCGGCGACGTCAACAGCACGATCGCCTGCGGACTGGTCGCAGTCAAACTGGGCGTCCGCCTCATCCACGTCGAGGCCGGTCTGCGAAGCGGCGACCGGACAATGCCCGAAGAGATTAACCGCATCCTGACCGACGCCATCAGCGATTACCTGTTCTGCACCGAGGCCGGCGGCGTCGAAAATCTAGGCCGCGAAGGCGTCCCGGACGAGAAGATATTCCTCGTCGGAAACGTGATGATCGACACGCTGCTTGCCAACAAGGCAAAGGCCGACGCCTCGAAGATCCTGGACGAACTGTCACTGACGGATGGCGATTACGCCGTTCTGACGCTGCACCGTCCGGCCAACGTGGACGACCCGGACGTGCTCGGGCGAATACTCGACGCACTCGAGGTAATCCAGCGCGACCTGCCGATTATCTTCCCGATCCATCCGCGGACGCGCGGGAACCTGACCGGTTCGCTCCTGGCCAGACGCGTTGAAGATATGCCCGGACTGCGACTGATCGACCCTGTAGGCTACCTGGACTTCCTGAAGTTGACATCTTCGGCCAGGCTGGTCCTGACCGATTCTGGCGGCATACAGGAAGAGACGACCATCCTGAAGGTGCCGTGCATCACGCTGCGGGAGAATACCGAACGGCCGATCACCGCCGAAGTCGGCTCCAACCAGATTGTCGGGACGGACCCGGAGAAGATTCTCCAGGCCTGGCGGCGGATTATGGCGGGCGAGGGCCGCACCCCTCAGATACCGCCCCTCTGGGACGGTCACGCCGCCGAGCGGATAGTCTCGATTCTGTCAGAGCGTCTCTGAATCGGTTTCGGAACCGCCGGGGACGATATGATTGTTGGGGCGGACCATGTCTTTGGCGATGAAAATGACAGCCACCGCAATCAGGATGCCGATATCCAGGGGCAGAGCATACCTGATCCGCAGGAAGATCGCCTGCAACGTCCCCATCACCGCAGCCAGCAGCGACAGGGCGTAGAACAGTTTGACGACTGTCCTGACGCTCATACCGCGATCGACGAGTTGGTCGTACAGATGGCTGCGGTCGCCGGCGAAGATGCTTACACCGGCGATACGTCGGCGAACGACCGCCAGGGCCGTGTCTATGATCGGAAGCCCGAAGATCACGCAGGCGGCCAGGAACCACCGCATTGTTCCCTCCAGCGCGAACAGCATCATCATAGTGGCTACGAAGAACCCCAGCAACATCGAACCGGCGTCGCCCAGAAAGATGCTCGCCGGCGGGATATTGTAAGGTAGAAAGCCCAGTACGGCGCCGGCCATCACCAGACAGAGTATCACCCGGAACTGGTCGGTGCCCTCAGTGGCATGGTGCCCGTAGCAGGCCAGATACACCGTCAGGGCGACGAATCCCAGTGCTATGATGCCCGTTACGCCGCCGCACAGTCCGTCCAGCCCGTCCAGCAGGTTGGTGGCGTTGCAGGCGGCTATCACCACGACCACGGTCAGGCAGGCCGAGAACACCGCCGCCAGCCAGACCGGAGCCGAAACACCGAACGGCGCCAGGAACATCCTCGCCGCCGAGATGTGGATACCGGCCGTGCACAGACCTATGAAGAGTATCCCGGCAGCGATTACCTGCCCCGCGACTTTTGTTCGCGGTTTCAGGTCCATCAGGTCGTCCAGCAGACCCGTCAGTGTGATCACAATAGTCGCGGTTCCGATTGTGATTGCCAGCGGCCAGAGATGTGGGTGAGGGACCGATCCGACGATCAGGGCAACCAGAAATCCCGCACAGATCGCCAGTCCTCCCAGATATGCAACAGGCCGGGCGTGTGGCTTGAGCATATCGTCCGGGCGATCGACGATCCCGGTCCGATAGGCGATCCAGCGGACCAGCGGGGTAAGCATAACGCTTACGAGGAAGGAAAGGATCGCCAGCGGCCAGATCCCCGCCAGAACGTCTGTCGGTGAAATCATTCCATCCATATGACATTTCCTGAATAATGCGAGGTGTTTGCCACTACGGTAATCCTATCCTTACTGAATTCTATCGACTCGCTTGAGGAACTTCCATCGTGTTTTTCGAGACAACAGTAATAACGAGCGAGAACTGTTATTATTCCCACAGTGACTCGAGGTGTTCGGCGTGTTCTTCTTCGGGTTTTTCCAACCCTCCCAGTCCGAAGTGGGCCGCCGCCCGGTAGAGCGTTACGTACAGCGTCGGCACGACTATCAGTGTCAGCACCGTCGCGAAACCCAGACCGAAGATAACCGCTATGGCCATACTCGCCCACCACTGGCTGGACTCGCTATCGGTTGACAGTACCATCTTGTGGAAGTTGATACTCACTCCCGTCGCCATCGGCAGCAGGCCGAGGATTGTGGTAACCGCCGTCAGGAGCACCGGGCGGAGACGGGTTGCGCCGGCCTCCAGGGCGGCGGCAACGACGTCCATGCCCCGCTTCTGCAACTGACGCGTATAATCCAGCAGGACGATGGCGTTGTTGACCACCACCCCGGCAAGGCTGATTACGCCCACGCCCGTCATGATAACCCCGAACGGCATCCGGCAGATTAACAACCCGCCCAGGACGCCGATCATCGAGAGGGCAACCGTCGTCATGATGATAAACGGCGCCGAGAGCGTATTGAACTGCCCAACCAATATCAGCACGATCAGCAGAATCGCAAAGGCGAACGCCTTTGACAGGAAGGCCGTCGCCTTTTCCTGTTCTTCCTTCTTCCCGGCGTAGCGGATGTAATAACCCTGCGGCAGGGTAATACGCTCGCGCCGAACGATAAGTTCCGGCAGCGCCGACTCGAACAATACGCGGTTGAGGCGGCGGACCTCCTTGTCGGAGAGGTCGTCGTCGCGACGGAGTGAAAAAAACCATCTGGAGCGGCTTTTTTGGAGGCGGGAGATGAGTTTCTTCGCCTCTTCCGGTAGTTCGACGCCTATGAAGTCCTCCTCGCGATAGAAATCTTCTTTTTCGATGACCCTATTCAGCCCCGCGATGATATTGGTCTTATCTTTGTCGTCCGTTTTATCTGCGCCGGCGATCTTCTCGATAACTTCGCGGGTTTCTTTGTCCAGGAGTTTCCATATACGCCCGGCCGGGCCTGTATCCCGCCCGTCGCCGTCCCGCAGCGCCCGGCTGAACTTCGGGAAGTCGCGGATGTCCCGCTCTATGAGGGGCGAGTGGCCAAGCGGGTCCAGGCGGCTCTGGGCGTCCTCGAGTACTTCAGTATCGAGCCGGCCTTCGGCGTCGGCGGTGAGGGTAACGACGCGTTTGCGGTTCACGCGGTTGATGGTTCCGAATCCGCCGTGGTGCTTGAACTGCCCCAGCGAACTGAGCGGCACGGATCGGCCGGCGTCGTTGGGGATGTGCAGGCGGAGGAGGTCCCGGATGTTCCTCCGTTGCGATTCGGCCAGGCGGACGGTGATGTCGTATTCGTCGTTGAACTGGCGGTACGAACTGACCTTCCAGCCGAAGACGCATGCCTTGAGGAAATTGCCGATGATCGAGGCGTTGACGCCCAGCAGCATGGTCCGGCGGCGGTCCGTCTCGAACCTTAACTCCGGGCGGGTCGCCTCAAG
>DAOVFI010000262.1 GCA_030673005.1 Planctomycetales bacterium | reverse complement strand
GGATATTCCTGTTTGAACGGGCAGCGATAGCAGTGCGGCGCCGGTGCGAACGCCACGCCGGACAGGTAAGGCCCGGATCCCTTCTTGCGTCCGCGGTTGCCGGTAATCGACAGCGTCCCAACCGTCCTTCCATGGAAACTGTGCGTCAGGGCCACCACTTCCTTGCGCCCGGCGAACTGCTTGGCCAAGCGCATCGCCCCTTCGAGCGCCTCGGCGCCGCTGTTGCCCAGGAAACTCTTTTGCAGCGCGCCCGGGCAGACCTCTGCCAGCTTTTTCGCCAGTCGGGCGGCAGGTGGACTGTAATAGACGTAGGTGCAGCAGTGAACGAGTTTGTCCATCTGCTCCCTGGCGGCGGCAAGTATCTTTGGGTGTCCATGGCCGGCGTTGACCACGGCTATCCCGCTGAAGCAGTCCAGGTATTCCTTACCATCCGCTCCGACTATCATGCAGCCCGATGCCTGTTCGACCACTACCGGCTCAAATCCGGCAACCATCGAAGTGATCATGTACTCATCGTAGAGTTGTTTCGTATCCATCGTGAGTCTTCCTCAATGTGTGGCACGGGCGTCTCGCCCGTGAAGCTGCATCATGGCCGGGACGGCCATGCCACAATCATTATCTTCCCCATACGCTGTCGGTTTTTCCGACGCCGAACCAGCGTTCGATGACGGCCTTTTTCTGGGTGTAGAATTCGACTGCGTCGGGGCCGTGGGCGCGGAGGTCGCCGAAGATGCTGTTCCTTCTACCGCCGAAGGAGAAGAACGCCATCGGCGCCGGCACGCCCGCATTGATCCCGATCATGCCGCATTCGACCCGATTGCGGAAATACCGGGCGGCCCCGCCGGAAGAGGTGAAGATAGAGTTGCCGTTGCCGTAGGGGCTGGCATTGACGAAGTCCAGGGCCTCGTCCAGGTCCGCCGCTCGCATGACCGACAGCAGCGGCCCGAATATCTCGTCCCGTGCGACGCGCATCTCGGGCCTGACGTTATCGAGGATGCACGCCGCCAGGAAGAATCCGTTGGGATATTCTTCGACCTTCGCATCCCTGCCGTCCAGCGCCAGGGATGCTCCTTCGGAAAGACCTGTCTCGATGTAACCCTCGATGCGTTCCTTGCTATCGGCGGAGATTACCGGGCCCATCTGCGTGGCTTCATCCATACCGTTGCCCAGTTTCAGCGCCTTGGCCGCCTCGATAATGCGTTCCAGAATCGGCTCGGCCCCAGCGACGACCACCAGGATGCTTGCGGCCATACATCGCTGTCCGGCGCAGCCGTAGGCAGAGTGAATAACAGCCCTGACGGTCTGTTCGACGTCGGCGTCGGGCATGATGACGATGTAATTCTTGGCCCCGCCGAGTGACTGGACGCGTTTGTGATGGCTCGTCGCTACTTTCCAGACACTCTGGGCCGCTCGGGTCGAACCGACGAATGAGACCGCCGCGACATCCGGCGAGGTGATAAGCGCCTCGAAGGTCTCCCGCTGTCCCTGGACGACGTTCAGGACGCCGTCGGGCAGCCCGCCGTCCTTGAAAATTTCGGCTATCAGCGTAGCCGAGTTCGGGCATTTTTCCGACGGTTTCAGCACGAACGTGTTGCCGCAGGCAATCGCCACCGGGAACATCCACATCGGTATCATCGCCGGGAAGTTGAACGGGCAGGCGCCCGCGACCACGCCGACCGGCTCGCGGTAGATGTAGCCGTCCACACGCCTGGAGATGTCCTCTATGAAATCACCCTTCGACATCGAAGGCATGCCGCAGGCGAATTCGACTACCTCCAGTCCCCGGCGAATCTCGCCTTCTGCCTCGGAGTACAACTTGCCGTTTTCCGCTACGACGCTCTCGGCGATTTCGTCCAGGCGCTGTTCGAGCAGTTCCTTGCAGTGAAAGAGTATGCGGCACCTGCGTACTACGGGCATTGCCCGCCAGGTGCCGAAGGCCTCTGCCGCCGCCGCAACGGCCCCGGCGACGTCGTCGGCCGTCGAGTATCCCAGTTCGGCGACGACGGACTTACCGTCTGTCGGGTTGATGATCCGGTACTTCCGATCGCCGCTTTGATCCGACCGCTGCGGGCCTACGAGATTCTTCAGTTGTTTAACCATACCTGAATTCCTCTTGAGGTTGGGGACACGCCAATGCAACAGCGGCGCATACTATCCGACGCCGACAGGATACGGCAACAATTTACCCGTGGATGCCCTGCAAGGAAACACGCTCGTTCCGATTCTATTGATGACTGCTCCCAATCCGGGATGTTACCTTGCGGGGTTTTCGATCCACTGGGCGTAGCAGGTTCCGCACAGGTGGATCGTCAGCCGGCGATAGACCTGGTCCATCAGTTCGGCTTCGGAGGTGTGGCGGACTTCTTCAAGGATATGTTCGATGGCTTCGTCGATGTCGGCGGCAAGGTCCGCCTCGGTCAGGTTCGGCGGCGTCGGGTCGGCGAACGCCTCAATCCGCACGACGTAGAAATTCCCCACCCCCGCCCTCAACACCGCACCGCAGCGATGACAAAATAAATGTGCTTCCGGTTCCTTGCCCATAACGAAAATATTTTAGCAGGGATGCACGGGATACAGGGGATAGAAAAACTTGCCAAAAGAAGATCTACGGGTTGGTTCCTGTTTGCTCACCGCAGGCGTAAACCCACCGCGCCATGTTCAACTCATCTCAAACTGATCGATTCTTTAGCCCGGTAGGGCGAAAGATTTGTAGCCTCGCCCGTGAGGGCGGGGTTTATGACGTTCAACAACAAGCCGTAAGCCCCGGTAGGGGCGGCAGATAGAATCGTGGCGCATTGTGCCGCCCCTTCCGGGGCTTGCACCAGAAACCAGCGATTCGTTACCCGGCCCTTACGGACCGGGCTACAAATTTATCGCCCCTTTCAGGGCCTAAACATATCCGAACCTGAAAAACTGCTATGATTTGTTCAAATAGGTATGCTGGTTATTTGCTCATTCTCTCGATCAGCCAGAGTCCAAATGTGAAAAATGGGGAGTGTTCTTCTACACGTTGGTCGCTGAATTTCTGAAAATCCATCGCTTTTTCATGATCGTCAAATAGGTGATTACAGTTCAGATGTGGCGACCACGTCTTTCGCGCAGTTTCGATGTCCTCATCCCCTTCGTAACCGCAATTTGACAGACCGCTCAGAAGATATTCGTCTGATACGTCATATCCCAGTCGCGTCCATGATGCATCCACTTCGGATGGGTTCAGGTCGTTTATCAATCGCGACCGTCAGCGCCCGAACTCCTCTTCGTCTTCGCAGGAAGGAACGTGTAGCGTCACCGAGATCAGACTGAAGGTCCACGAACTGCGCCGCATCTGCTTCGAGAGATACTTACGCAGTTCTAGCAAGTCCGCCCAAAAGAAGTTCACCCCTGAAGGCGCGCGCCTAAGGACCGCTTTCTCGCTAATCGCAGATGGCCAGATCATCGTGTCAGTCGATAGGACTTGCTCAACGTCCAAGCGAAGCAGATACTGTTCCTTACAAGTGGTGAGCCAATCAGGGACAGATTGTCCCTCCACGCGAGCGTCAAAACCCAAGACCATCTCTGTGTCCTGTGAACGATTTGGCATGACCTTATAACAATCCCAATAAGTCCCTGCTATTTTCTGATGTGTCCGGCGCCGGTGACGATCCATTTGTATGTCGTAAGGTCTTGTGCGCCCATTGGGCCTCGGGCGTGGAGTTTGTCGGTGCTGATGCCGACCTCGGCTCCGAGGCCGTACTCGCCGCCGTCGGAAAACCGCGTCGAGGCGTTGACCATTACCGAAGAACTGTCGATACATCCGACGAACGCCTCGGCTGCGGCGATACTGCCGGTAACGATTGCATCAGTATGATGTGAGCCGTACTTGTTAATGTGTTCGACGGCTTCATCAAGCGAATCGACCACCTTTACCGCCAGTGTCAGCGCGAGGTATTCGGCGCCCCAGTCATCTTTAGTGGCTTCTTTCATATCGGGGACGATTTCGCGTGATTTCTCGCAGCCGCGCAGTTCGACGCCGGCGTCGGCGAGTTTTTTTGCAACGGCGGGCAGGAATTTCCCGGCCACGGCGGCATCGACCAGCAGCGTTTCGGCGGCGTTGCAGACGCCGGGGCGTTGGCACTTGGCGTTCAGGACGATTGCCTCGGCCATTGACAGGTCGGCGTCGGCGTGGACATAGACGTGGCAGTTGCCGGTGTAGTGTTTGATGAC
>DAOVFI010000667.1 GCA_030673005.1 Planctomycetales bacterium | reverse complement strand
GGTGCTATGACTAACTCGATTGATGAGCTTAAGAATGCCGCCTGCATATTTGTCATCGGCTCGAACACTTCTGAAGCCCATCCCGTCATCGCCCTCAACATAAAGGAGGCCGTCGCCAGGAACGGCGCCAAGCTGATAGTGGCCGACCCGCGACAAATCGACCTCGTCCGATTCGCCGAATTGCACCTGCCTCAAAAACCCGGCACGGACGTCGCCCTCATAAACGCTATGATGAACGTAATCATAAGTGAAAAACTGCCTGATACCGACTTCATAAATGACCGAACAGAGGGCTTTAGTGAGCTTGTTAATGCCGTGAAGGATTTCACGCCGGAAAAGGCCGAGAAAATCACGACCGTCTCCGCAGAAAAAATCCGTCAGGCCGCGAGGATATACGCCCGTGCCTCAGTGGCCACTATCGTTTACAGTATGGGCATCACTCAGCACACTACCGGCACCGACAACGTCCTTTCACTTGCCAATCTATCAATGCTCACCGGCAATGTTGGCAAAGAATCGACCGGCGTAAATCCGCTCCGCGGACAAAACAACGTACAGGGCGCCTGCGACCTCGGTGCTCTGCCGAACGTTTATCCCGGCTATCAATCTGTCGAAGACCCCAAAATCAGGGCGAAATTTGAGAACGCCTGGGTAAAAGAGCTTCCTGGGAACAAGGGGCTCACCGTTGTCGAGTTCTTCCACGCCGTAGAGACAGGCGACATAAAGGCGATTTACATAATGGGCGAGAATCCCGCACTTTCCGACCCAAATCTCAACAGAACACGAAAGGCCCTCGAGATGGTCGATTTTCTGGTTGTGCAGGATATCTTCCTCTCTGAGACGGCACAATACGCCGATGTTGTGCTTCCGTCCTTTTGCTTTGCCGAGAAGGACGGCACATTCACAAACACCGAGCGCCGCGTCCAGCGCGTCCGCGCTGCCGTCACTCCGCCAGGCCAAGCTCGCAGCGACTGGGAAACACTCTGTAACATCTCGACCAAACTTGGCTATCCTATGAGTTACGACTCCGCCTGGCAGATTATGGACGAAATCGCCTCCGTAACACCCATCTATGGCGGCATCTCCTTTGACCGGATTGATTCGGTCGGCTTGCAATGGCCCTGTCCCGACAAGGACCACCCCGGCACAAAGTATCTACACAACGGCCGCTTTACCAGGGGAAAGGGCAAATTCCACGCCGTCCACTTCAAGGCCCCGGCAGAGTCTCCCGACGGCGAATTCCCCTTTGTGCTTTCGACCGGCAGGCAATTATATCAATTCCACACCGGCACTATGACCAGAAAATCA
>DAOVFI010000191.1 GCA_030673005.1 Planctomycetales bacterium | reverse complement strand
CCGAAATCATTCGGAAAATAGTATCCGGTAGCCCGTAAGTCGTAGGCCGGGACGAAGCAGTCGGCCGGGACGGAGCGCAGCGTAGTCCCGGCGGTTTCTCTATCGACCAATGCCGAATGCCGAAGGGATATGCCGGGACTGCGCTGCGCTCCGTCCCGGCCTACGACCTACGGCCTACGGACTGACTACGAATATGAAGCATCTTATGTTGGAAGAAATCCGACGGGCGGTAAAGGGTCGATGGCGGGTACTCCGGGCCGACGATAGCGACGGTTCGGAGTCCGTGCGTCGGCGGGGCGCGCCGGCGACGGTGGGGGGCGTCTCGACCGATTCGCGCAATGCCGGCGCAGACGACCTGTTCGTCGCGCTGCGGGGCGAGAAGTTCGACGGACACGATTTTCTCGCCGATGCAGCCTCCGCCGGGTGCGCCGCAGCCGTTGTCGATATGGACGCACCGCTGGAGCCGGAGGTTATGGCGAGATTCGACGGCGGTGTTATCGGCGTGGCCGATACGACATCGGCACTGGGCGACCTGGCGGCGTACTACCGTCGGGAACTGGCTGCAACGGTAGTGGCCGTTACCGGCTCGAACGGAAAGACCACCGTAAAGGGCATGATCCATCACATCCTCTCGACGCGACTGAAAGGCATCGCCTCGCCGGCCAGTTATAATAACGCCGTCGGCGTCCCGATAACGCTCCTGTCGGCCTCGGCTGACGATGAATACGTGATTTGCGAAGTAGGCTCCAACGCGCCGGGCGAGATAGCGAACCTTGCGCGGATAGCCCGTCCGGACATAGCGGTAATCACGTCGGTCGCCGCCGTCCACCTTGCCGGGCTGGGCGACCTGGGTCGCGTGGCGGTGGAGAAGGCGTCTCTGCTCGGCGGTTTATCGCAGCACGGCCTGGCGGTGGTCCCGGTCGATAGCGATCCGCTGGCGACGGCGCTGCGAGCGTACGACGCCAGGCAGATCCGCTTCGGCGACGACGACTCTGCCGAGTTGAGACTGACCGGTTACGAACCGGTCGGCGGCGGAGGGCGGTTCGAACTGAACGGGCGGATATGGGTGGACCTTGGCGTTCCGGGCAGGCACAATGTACTCAACGCCCTTGCGGCAATCGCGGTCGCGCAGCGGTTCGGTTTCGACCAGGACGCCGCCGCGGCGGCCCTGGGTGACTATCGCGGGCAACCGATGCGCCTCCAGCCGATCCGGGCCGGGACTGTTACGATAGTCAACGACGCCTACAACGCCAATCCCGCCTCGCTGAAGGCGGCCGCCGAGGCGCTGGCGTCTTTTCCGGGCGACAGGCGGGTGGTCGTCATCGGCGACATGCTGGAACTGGGACCGCAGAGCGAACAGATGCACCGCTCGGCGGGAGAAGCGCTGGCCAAGGCGGGTGTTAACCTGATTGTCGGGGTCGGACTACTCGGCAGGTGCGTCGCAGCCGGGGCCGGGGCGGACGGAAACGTCCGGACAGAGCAGATAGAATCGGTGTCCCAGGCCTGCACGAAACTGCCGAAGTTGCTCGAGGACGGCGATGTTGTGCTGCTGAAAGGCTCCAGACTGATGGGTATGGAGCGGCTGGTCGCGCCTATCAGCGAGGCTTTCGAGAAATCCCGCAAGGCAAAACGCACCGCCGGGAAACAGAAGACCACCAAAGTCAAACGAACCGTCGGGAAGCCGAAGACCACCAAAGTCAAACGTACTGTCAGGAAGCGAAAGGTCCGCAAGTGACCCACCGGCGAAAATGGATTTTCGGCATTGCCGTAGCGTGTTTATCCGCCCTGGCGCTGGTTCTGCTCCGGATGTGGATATCCCCGCTGTTCCGCGGCGAGCATCACATGGAGAAACTGATCCTGCGGATGACCTTCGCAGCGGTGCTTAGTTTCCTGGTGGTGGTGCTGCTGAGTCCGCGGATGATCCGCTTCCTGGTTCGCATGAAACTGGGCGACCGTCCCGAGTTCGACCACGCCGGCGTCAACGAACTGACGCGCCACAAGTCCGACACGCCCACCATGGGCGGGATGCTGATCGTCCTGGCCATTTTCGTCTCGACATATCTGTTCGCCGACATCTCCAGCATGTACATCCTGATGGCGCTGTTTCTGCTGGTCTATCTTGGCGTGCTGGGCGGTGTGGACGACTGGTTGAAACTGCGAGCGAGTTCCATCGCCGCCCGCTCCGACGGTCAGGTCCCGACCGGCAGGGACGGGCTGAAAATGTGGGAGAAAATCCTCTTCCAGATCGCACTGGCGGTGCTCCTGGCGATCTTCACCTACAACCACGGCGCAGAGAGCGGATACAGGGACTTCGAGGGCAGGATCATCAACGCCGCACACAGTTTCTATTTCCCCTTCAAGGTCGAACCTATCGCACTTGCGATGTTTGCTTATGTAATCGTCTATATCCTCGTGATGGTCGGTTCGTCCAACGCCGTCAATCTCACCGACGGCATGGACGGCCTGGCGTCCGGGTGCATGATTTCCGTAACGGCTGTCTTCCTGGTACTGTCCTGGGTGGCGGGCAATCACAACTGGGCGAATTTCCTGCATCTGCCGTTCGTGCCCCAGGCGGCGGAACTGACGGTCGTATGCGCAGGCATAATCGGCGCGTGTATCGGCTTCCTGTGGTACAACTGCCTGCCGGCGCAGGTGTTCATGGGCGATACCGGCTCGCTGCCGCTGGGTGGGCTTATCGGGTTCATCGCCGTGGTAACACGCCAGGAACTGATGCTGTTCATCGCCGGCGGCGTGTTCGTAATGGAGGCAGTCAGCGTACTCATGCAGATATTGTTCTTCAAGAGCACCGGCGGGCGGAGGGTGTTTCTCTGCGCCCCGATCCACCATCATTTCAACCTGCTGGGATGGAAAGAGTCGAAAGTGGTGGTGCGGTTCTGGCTGCTAAGCGCGCTGTGTGCAGCCGTTGCGCTGGCAACCTTAAAACTGAGATAAATGGTAGGCCGGGACGTAGCGTTTCGCCGGGACTCCGCTTCGCTTCGTCCCGGCCTACATTTACGTCCCGGCCTACAGGTTATTGAATATTGAAAATCGGCAATCGGCAATTGGAACGCGTTCCGCTGCGTGAGAACCTTACCGGTCAGGGACTGATACTGACGACGCTGGCGTTAATGGCGCTGGGTGTGGTGATGGTATTCAGCACTGCCGGTGTCGGGGGCGGGTCGGGCCTGGCGTGGTACGAGCGGACTCACGTGCGCCAGGCGATATTTGCAGCCGTGGCGGCGGTGATGCTGTGCGTACTCTGGCGGGTGGACTATCACCGGCTCACGTTGCGGTCCGGCTCGAAACCGGGATGGGCGAGAGTCGTATTGTCCCCGGCGGCGTTATTACTGATTTTGGCGATGGCGGCGTCGGCGTCTGTGTATATTCCGGGCTTCGGACATGAGGTGGGGGGGGACCTGCGATGGATACGCTACGGCCCGGTCGGTTTTCAGCCGTCGGAGGTGCTGAAAATAGCGCTTCTGATAGCATTGGCCGCCTTTCTTGGCCGGGACGATGTCAATGTGCGGCGTTTCCGGCGTGTTTTCGTCCCGGCTTTGGCCCTGACGGGTATGTCCGTAGCGCTGGTGGTTACGCAGGATTTCGGCACGGGCGCGATTATCGGCATAACAGCGGCGGTAGTGCTGCTGGCGGCGGGAGTATGCCTGGTTTATCTGCTGGGTCTGGCGCCGCTGGGGGCGGCGGCGTTTTATCTGTTCGTCGTTCGCGTCCCGCACCGCTGGGCGAGGTTTGAAGCGATGCTGAACCCAGCCGATACGACCAATCGCGCCACATACCAGCCCTGGCAGTCGATTATCGCCATAGCAAGCGGCGTCGAACCGGCGGGACTGGGCGGCGGCGTGGCAAAGTACGGGTATCTTCCGGAAAACCAGACCGATTTCATCTTCGCCATCATCTGCAACGAACTCGGCATGCTTGGAGCGTTCCTTGTAATCGGACTGCTGCTTGTCTGGTTGTTCCTTGCAATGCGCGTAGCGGTGCGAGCGCCGGACCGATTAGGCGCGCTGCTGGCCGGCGGGCTGGGATTCCTGATTGTCTTCCAGTCGGCGCTGCACGTGGCCGTGAACGTCGGCTGGGCGCCGCCGACGGGCGTGTCGCTGCCGTTCGTCTCCGCCGGCGGAAGTTCGCTGTTGCTGATGTCGGTTGCCACGGCGGTAATCGTCTCAGTATCAGCACGTAGGCCGGGACGGTGCACAGCGGAGTCCCGGCAGTTGGGATCAACGTGATACACATGAGAAGCAATAGCCGGGACTCCGCTGCGCTCCGTCCCGGCCTACGACTACATATATAAAAATGTCCGGACAGATTTACATCTTCGCAGGCGGGGGTACGGGCGGGCACCTGTTCCCCGCACTGGCGGTGGCAGAGGAGTTGATAAAAATCCGACCGGACGGGCGGATCGTGTTCGCCTGCTCTGACAGGGACATCGACCGGCGGATACTCTCATCGACTCCGTATGCAATGGCGCCCCAGCCGATTCGTCCGCTGCCGGGCAGATTGCGAGGCTGGGCGGGCTTTCTCCGGGCATACGTGGACGCCCGAAGAATGGCGAGAAATCTCGTCAGAGACCTTCGCCCGGCGGCGGTGTTGGGTCTTGGCGCATTTGCGGCTGCGCCGGTTACGGCGGCTGCATCCGGGGCGGGCATACGCACGGCCCTGATGAGCATCGATGCGATACCGGGCAGGGCGAATCGCCACCTCGCGCCGAAGGTGGACGCCATATTCACGCAGTTCGAGCAGACGGCCGGGGCCTTCGGGTCAAACGCCGCAAAAGTCGAGACGATCGGCTGTCCGGTCCGGTCGAGTCTGCTTGACGGCGATGCCGACGAGGCGCGAAAAGCCTTCGGCCTCCGAGCGAATCGCAGGACATTACTGGTCATGGCCGGGAGCCTGGGCGCAGAGTCGATTAACCGGGCTTTCGACGCAATCCGTTCCGACCTGAACGAATTGGCCGATGACTGGCAGGTATTGCACATAACCGGTCCGGGCAGGATCGGCAAGGCAGCGCGGGCCGGGGGCGGCGGGATTCATTGCAGCGTAATGGAATTCTGCGAGCGGATGGACCTGGCGTATTCGGCTGCGGATATGGCGCTTTGCCGGGCGGGCGCTTCGACGGTGGGTGAACTTGCCGCCACGGCTGCGCCGGCGGTCCTGATGCCTTATCCGTATCATCGCGACCGGCATCAGGCCCATAACGCAGCCGCGATGGTCTCGTCCGGATCAGCCATTGTGGTCGATGACGCCGCCGACCCGTCCGTCAA
>DAOVFI010000039.1 GCA_030673005.1 Planctomycetales bacterium | reverse complement strand
AGAGCAGCGGTCTTCTAAACCGCAGGTTGGAGGTTCGAGTCCTCCCGGGCGTGTTCGCGGCAGGATTGTCAAGGCGATGATAGAGCGGATCAGCGACATCTCGGTTGATGATTATCTTATCCTGGACGACAAGGTTTTGCTGGGGCAGTGTGATGTGAATATTTACAAGGCTTCCGGTCCCGGCGGTCAGCATCGCAACAAGGTTTCCTCTGCCATCCGGCTGCACCACCGCCCTACCGGCATAACGGCACAGGGACACGACAGCAGAAGCCAGCATGAAAACAAACGCGCCGCTCTGAAACGGCTGCGGGAAAAGATCGCCTGCCGAGTCCGCCGGCCTGTGGACCCGTCCGCAGCGCCGCCTGATGTTGTGGCTTCGTGCCTGTCTGCGCCGAAAAAGCCGACTTCCACTGCAGCGGCAACACGAAGCGTCGCTCGCGCGAAGCGACTCCGGGTCGGCAGGCGAGACCAGCGATTCTGGCCGGTCGGGCAGTTCCTGCTGGATATGCTGGAGGCCTGCGGCGGGCGGTTGTCCGAAGCGGCAAAGGCGCTGGAAATCACAACCAGCAACCTTACATCGGTTCTGAAGCAGGAGCGGCATCTATACGCCGCCGCACAAGAAATCCGCAAACGCCACGGACTGGGACCAATGAAATAAGGCGGTAGGCCAGGACGGAGCGCAGCGGAGTCCCGGCAACTTTATAACCGAAGGGATCCGCCGGGACTGCGCTGCACTCTGTCTCGGTCTATTGAAATAACGGAATTGATAAAATGTATCTCCGAAGATACACTATATTAGATGAGGTGAAATATGAAACTTCAAGTCATACTCGAACCAAGTGAAGAGGGTGGATACACAGCCTACATTCCCTCACTTCCCGGCTGTATCAGCGAAGGCCAAACAGAGGCGGAGGCGCTGGCCAATATCAAGGAGGCTGCCTTGCTTTACCTGGAACCCGTCGAGGACGAACTGGCCGGTTTTGAAGATTCCAAACGTCTGGAGTTGGTGTTATGACGAAGGTCCCCTCCGTGGGATATCGCAAGATTATCAGGGCGTTGCAACGAGACGGATGGATCGTTGTTCGCCAGCGAGGGAGTCATATCCGCCTTCAGAAACGGATCGGCGACAGGACGCTTAAAATCATTGTCCCGGCACACCTTTCGGTAAAGCGATCCACACTCGCACACATTCTAAAACAGGCCGAACTAACGACGGAGAAATTCATTGATTTGCTCTAATCTGCTCCTCCTAACTGTTACTCTGTCAAATTGCAATTTGTGGGTGGAATAGGGATCCGCCGGGACTGCGCTGCACTCCGTCCCGGCCTACTGATTGATCGAAGGTAATTAATATGACCGACAAACCTGATATTGTGATAATCGGCCCCGGCGTTGTTGGACGGACGCTGGCGATTCTTGCCGCCCGTGGCGGTCGGCGCATCGCGGGTATCGGCGGGCGAAACGAGGAGAAGGCCCTCGCTGCGGCCGGGGCAGTCGGTGCGGATGTCCGCAGTGGAAAACCCGACCAAATCGCCCCACTGGGTCAACTTGTGCTGCTGACGGTTTCTGATGACGCGATCGAGCCGGTATGCCGGGACCTGGCCCGGGCCGGCTGCTTTGCGAACGGCGCCGTTGTAGCGCACTGCTGCGGGGCAATCACGTCGGAGGTTCTTTCGCCGGCCCGCGAACTTTGCGGCGCTTCAGTCGGTTCGATGCACCCGCTCCAGACGTTCCCGAACGTCGAGGCGGCGCTGAAAAAACTGCCCGGCGCGTACTGTTTCTGCGAGGGCGACGAGCCGGCGGTGGAGGTTCTGGAGGACTTTGCCCGTGCCCTCGGCGCAAAGGCAGTCCGCATGTCGGCTGAAGGCAAACTGCTCTACCACGCTTCGGCTGTGATGGCGTGCAATTATCTGACGGCCTTGCTGGACGCCGCTATCGCAACGGCCGGCCTGGCCGGTATCGGTTCCGATGACGCCCTGTCGGCCCTGGAGCCGCTCGTTCGCGCGACGCTGGACAACGTCTTTACCAACGGTCCGGCCAAGGCCCTTACCGGCCCGATCGCTCGCGGCGACGATAAACTCGTCGCCCGACAACTCGCCGACGTCGCCGCAGCAGATAAAGAACTCGGTAATCTCTATCGCACACTCGGTCGATGGACGGTCGATGTAGCACTGCGAAAAGGCACTATCGACTCTGAAAAGGCAGCCAGTCTGCGTAAGATGTTTTCAAAAGAATAAAGGAATAATAACTATGATTGCGAGAACCAGTACGATTGTTATGTGTGTAATAGTGCTTGCGGTCGGTGCGTATGCAGGTGCTGTTGAGAAAACGCCGCCCCAAAAGGGAATTCAACTTGCGACAAACCCGACCAAGGCAACCGTTACCTATGACGCCAAAAGCAATACAATTTACATCGTCAGTGGCAAGGTGACGCTAACCTCGATAGACAAGGCCCTTAAGAACCCAATGGTACTGAAGCAGACTGCGCCAAAGCAATGGTTCCTGAACGCCAATATCTTCGTAAAGACGACCGGTGCGTTAACTATCAGTGGCGATAACTGTGCATACCTGAAGATCAACAGTTCCGGCAACACAGACGCCGACATACGAAACATCACCGTCGAGGGGAAAATTTACATAGACAAAACAGAAATCTCCAGTTGGAACCCTAAAACAAACGCCCCCGACACCACACCGAATTACAGAAAAGAGCAGCGGAGAAGTTATATCCTGATCATTGGAAAGGCCTCGCACGCGGAGATAAAGAACTCCAAAATCCATCATCTCGGATATGCCTCTTTCTGGTTGACCGGTAAGCACGGCAGGAAGAAAGGATGGGAAGACACAAAGGAATACTTCAAGAAATGCGGCCTGGTTATCTGTGAATCCGAAAACAACATTGTCGAGAACAACGAAGTATATGAGAATATGTACGGCATATATTTCATCTGGAAGGCAAACAAAAACACGGCAAAGGGCAACTATGTGCACGACAATGAATGTGACGGAATACAGTTATGGTACAACACCATGCATTGCACTGTTGATGGCAACAGAGTGGAGAATAATCACAGGATAGGAATATACTTACAGTCTTCAAATCATCACAATATCATAAGGAATAACTATGTTTCCGGGAATAGAGCGCATGGCATAGAGGCATACGCAGGCTCCAGTTACAATACTTTTGAAGGCAATACGGTGGAAGGCAATAAGTCGTGCGGTATTATTCTCGTCTTTTGTATCCAAAATACTCTCCACAATAACACAATCAGAAACAATAAGAGGAACGGGATTCAAGCGCACACCGTCAGGGGCCTGGCCATGTTCAATCACAAGATGTTGAACAACATCGTGTACGGAAATGGCGAGCACGGTATTGTAGTAGCGTCAACAAAAAGCCACAAGAAGACGGCATACAACAATGTTGTTACCGGGAACACGGTGTATAACAACAAGAAAGACGGGATATATCTGGAGGGTGCAACGGAACTCACGCTTCGTAATAACATCTTTGCGGGTAACAAGGGATGCGGGATAAACAACGCCGGCGGCGGGACAACGTTCAAGGCCCGGTCGTACAACAATGCCTGGGGCAATGCCGCCGGCAACTACAAGGGCCTTGCCAAGAGCGCCGGAGACATCTCCAACGACCCGCTTTTTACCGATCCTGCAAAAGGGGATTTTCATCTCAAGAGCAAGGCCGGCAGGTGGGACCCGAGAGCGAAGAAGTGGATCAAGGACAACGCAAACAGCCCTTGCATAGACGCCGGAGATTCAAAAAGCGAATACAAGAAAGAAGCCCAGCCTAACGGAGGACGAATTAATCTTGGAGCCTATGGCAATACAGAGAAGGCTTCAATGAGCGAAACTGTACGGCGCAAAAGTCCGTAGGCCTATCTATTTTAGAGAATGAAGTAGTCTTGCTATAAGAGAATATTGAACTATTGATTCTTGAATGACGAAGTAAATAAACAGATTCGTCAAGGCTTTGTCGTGCCAACGAACGAATGTATGTTTAGCGCAGCGTCTCCTTCTCTTCAACGGTAATCCGGCCTGCCCGCCGTAGCCGGTTCCTCCGAAGCCCTAGCGAAGGAGGATGGCGAAGGCGGGTCTTACGTTCCTCTGAAGTGACATGCGTGGCAGTGGTCGGGGTTGTCCGGAAGGGGCAGCAGTTCGGGGGTTTGCTCGACGCATTTTCGGACGACTGTAACCGCCTCGCCCTGGACGGTAATTTGGCAGGTTTCGGCTTCGCCGTTTGCCGCCGCCTTGCGGGTCAGCGGGCAGCGGGGGTGGAAGTGGCAGCCGGTCGGGGGATCTATCGGCGAGGGGACTTCACCTTTCAGGCGGACACGATCGGCCTTGCGGTCCGGGTCCGGGTGCGGTACGGCCGAGAAGAGCGAAACAGTATAAGGATGACACGGATTCGCGTACAAATCATCCCTGCCCGCAACCTCCACTATCCGCCCCAAATACATCACCGCCACCGTATCGGCGAAGTGTTCAACTACTGCCAGGTTGTGGGCGATGAACAGGTAAGTAAGGTTGAATTCGTCCTGGAGGTCGTCGAGGAGATTGAGTATCTGCGCCTGGATGGACACGTCCAGTGCGCTTACCGGCTCGTCGCAGACGATGAAATCCGGGCTGGACGCCAGCGCCCGGGCGATGCCTATCCGCTGGCGCTGCCCACCGGAGAACTCGTGCGGATAGCGCCTGGCGTGAGCGGGTTCCAGACCTACCCGCCGGAGCAATTCACCGACCCGCCTGCGGCGGTCGCGCCGTGAATCGCACAGCCGGTGGACCTTCAGCGGCTCGCCGACGATATTGCCTACGGTCATTCGCGGGTTCAGGCTGCCGACGGGGTCCTGGAAGATTATCTGCATCCGCCGCCGCAGCGACCTTATGTCCGGGCCGGTGAGCGAAAAGATGTCATTCCCGTCAAACAGGACCCGCCCGCCGGTGGCGGGAATGAGCCGAAGGACCGTCCGCCCGACGGTGGTCTTGCCCGAACCGCTCTCGCCGACCAGCGCCAGTGTCTTCCCGCGGTCGATCGACATCGACACGCCGTCCACAGCACGGACATAACGCTTACCGAACCACTTGCCGCGGACCGGGAAAAAGGTCCGGAGATCATCGACGGCGACTAATGATTTTTCAGTGTCTTGACGCATGTTCAGCAATATAGCAGGATTATGGGCCTGCCTGCCGGTAGGCAAGGATTACGGGATTACAGGGATTTATTTTAATTATCAAATCTCCTTACATGCAATGAGGCCAAGCCGAAGTTTATCAGCAGGGCCACCGGCAAGGCCGATGCTTTCAAATAACTGATTGTCTGTGCCCGATGCTCCTTAATCGTACCGGCGACGGCCTTTAATTCGACAATAACCTTTCCTTCAACAACTATGTCCGGCCTGTAAGTACCGCAAAGCATTCCTTCATAAAAGACTTCAAATTCACGTTGAGATTCAAACGAAATTCCATTAAGCATTAATTCTTTGGAAAGCGCATTGTGTTATGTTGATTCGGTAAAGCCGGCCCCAAGAGTAGCATGCACCTTTTGCGCAGCACCGATAATGGCATAAGTAAGTGCGTTGATAGGATCCTCAGCGTCCAAACCGCCCTGGAATTCAACTGCACGTTCAGTTTTTTCTTCTGTTTCTTCAAGCAAAATACAAAATCCCTATAATCCCTGAATCCCTATAATCCCGCTATCTCTTTCCCCGCGACATTCACCGCCACGTCGGTGGCTTTGGCCTCTTCGTATCCCGGACACTCCCAGCACGCCACCCAGTGTTTCGGGGCGACTTCGCGTAGTTCCGGTTCGGCGGCGCGGCACTTTTCCAGGTCTCGCCCGACGGGGCAGCGCGGGTGGAACTTACAGCCGGCTGGAAACGCCAGCGGGTTCGGCACGTTTCCGGGTATGGTTTCCAGACGCTCTTTTTTCTGCCCAAGACGCGGAAGCGAACGGAACAGACCCTGCGTGTACGGATGCAGCGGCTTATCGTAAAGCGTCCGCACGTCGGTAAGTTCTGCGATTTTCGAGGCGTACATAACGCCGACGACATCGGCGGTCTCTGCCACGACGGCCAGGTCGTGCGTAATCAGCAGGATGCTAAGTCCGCGCTGCTCCTGGATTTGCCGCAGCAATTCGAGAATCTGCGCCTGGATGGTAACGTCCAGTGCGGTTGTCGGTTCGTCGGCTATCAGCAGTTCCGGGTCGCAGGACAGCGCCATTGCGATCATTACCCGCTGCCTCATCCCGCCGGATAACTGATGAGGGTATTCCTTGTACCGCTGGGCCGGGGCGGGGATGCCGACCTGTGCGAGCATCTCGACCGCCAGTGCCTTTGCCTGCCGTCGCGACAGCCCGCGATGCAGATTAATGGCCTCGACGATCTGGCTGCCGACGGTGAAAACCGGGTTCAGCGAGGTCATCGGCTCCTGGAAGATCATTGCGATCCGCCCGCCGCGAACGTCGCGCATCTGCCGCTCGGAAAGGTTCGCAAGGTGTTGATCGTCGAGGATTATTTGTCCTGCGACGATTTTTCCGGGCGGTTTGGGGATAAGGCGCATGATGCTCAAGGCCGTAACGCTCTTACCGCACCCGCTTTCACCGACAAGGGCGAATGTCTGCTTTTTCCCGATAGCGAAAGAGACGCCATCGACGGCCTTGACTACGCCGTCGGCAGTAAAGAATTGCGTCCGCAGCCCGCGGACGGTCAGTAATGTCCCGTTTTCGCTCATGCGGTCCTCAATTTCGGGTCGAATGCGTCCCGCAGCCGATCGCCGAAGATATTCAACGCCAGAACCAGGAAGAACATCGCGCCTACGGCGGCCGTCAGTTCCCACCACTTGCCGGAGTACAGGTTCATGCGTGCGGCGTTTATCATGCTGCCCCAACTCGGCGTCCCCGGCTCGACGCCCAGCCCGAGATACGAAAGCATGACCTCGGCCTTAATCGCTCCGACGAATCCGAGCGAAAAGTTGATAATGCCCAGATGAAGAACGTTTGGAATCACATGCCGCAGCAGGATGACGAAGCCGTGCGTACCGTTGGCCCGGGCGGCGACAATGTAGTCCAGTTCGCGAATCTTCATCACCTCGGCCCGGACAAGCCGGCACGTGCCGATCCAGCTGATTATGCCCAGGGCAATGTACAGACCGTGAATGCCGCTCAGGTCCAATCCCCAGACGGTTATGCCGGTAAAGGCGTACTTGATGGCAATCAGCAGCACAAGCCCGGGAATGCTCATCAAGGTCGAGAACACCCATACGATAATCGAGTCAAGCCATCGGCCGTAGAAGCCTGCAATCGCGCCGAGAAGCATTCCCAGCGGCACAGCGATGACATTGGAGATCAGTCCGACCGACATCGAGACCTTCGCTCCGAGGAATGCTTTAATAATGACGGGTTTGCCGTACCAGTCCGTCCCCAGGAGTGTCTTCCACGACTTGAAAGAGGGTGGCTGGTCGATCATCGACGAATCGTCCATCTCCGCGAACGACGGGATGTCCTCATACCGATCCGCCAGGATTTCGTACACAACCCCGCCGATTGAGACAATCGCGTACAGCACGATAATGGCGAAACATATCATCGCGGACTTGTCGCGCATGAGTCGGCGCCTGGCATCGGACCAGAGGCTCCTTCCGGCAATCATTACGCCGGTCGAGGCAGCCGCCCCGTCAGTCCCGCCCGTCGATCTGTCTGTCGTTTCCTGTGCCATCGGATTACTTCAAACGTACGCGAGGGTCGAACAACACATAACTCAAGTCTGTAACCAATATGCCAAGTGTCAGAATAACCGCCGTCAGAAATACCAGCCCGCTCAGGATCGGCTCGTCCCGCCCGAAGTAGCTGGAGATGAGCAGGTCGCCCAGACCCGGTATGCCGAAAAAACTCTCCACCAGAAGAGAACCCATAACCAGAAACGGAATCGCCAGCACCAGGTTGGTCAGGATGGGCAACATGCAGTTTTTCAGCACGTGCTTGAACATTACGCCCGGAAGCGGTACGCCCTTGGCCAGAGCGGTGCGGACGTAGTCGCGATTCGTCTCGTCCAGGATCACCGTCCGATAGAACCGCACGGATCCGCCGACGCCGGCTATGGTCATAATCAGGACGGGGATGTAGATGTTGGCGCGGTTATCCAGGCCGAAGGCGTGTTTGGGGGCGATTGCGTACATCAGTAACTGACCGTAGATCATGAACGCCAGAAACGGGACGCACATGCCCAGAACGCTCAAAAACACCCCCATTTTGTCCACCATGCTGCCGCGATAATAAGCGACTACCGAGGAGATAATCATCGCCAGAGTCCACGTAATCGCCATCGCCGGAACAGTCAGCGCCAGGCTCTTCGGTGCCCGGCTCCGGATGATTTCCGTCAGTTTCTCCTTGTGAACGAGGCTGACGGCCTGGAAAGACACGGATTTGTAAAGGTGATCGATAAACTGCGATTGAAATATCCTGCTGATTTTTATCTCGGATATTTTGGCCTCAACGAGTTTTTTTTCCGTCCCGGGTTCGGAATTTTTCGGATGATCGTTGATCCGGGCCATTAACTCGCCGCAGGTCTTTGCGCCTTTGATATCCACGTCGAAGGTTGCGCCGTTGCTGAGTTTCAGCACCATTATTGCGGGAGGGTCTCTTTTTTTGGCCTTTTTCTTCTTTCGGTCCGGAGCGGCGGTGAGTTCGGCGACGGGGGTTTTCTCGGAAAGCCCGAATACGTACACGCCCTTGCGAACGCGAAGGTCGTCGTCGGACGGGATCAGCGCCAGGTCCCCCGCTGCTTCGCTGTCCTTGCCGTCCTCGATCCGCAGAAAAGAATCACCTTCGGTGTGATCGATGATGAGCAACTGGCGATGGACGTTGAGAATCTTCGGCAGATCATACCCGTGCAGGTGTCGCCAGTCGGCCTTTAACTGCGCTGTCGCTCTTTCCCCGACGTGAACGGAGGCTATGTCGCCCCCGACGACCCGGAACAGAAGGAACGTTACGATCATCACGCCGAAGACCGTAAAGACCGCCTGTACCAAGCGACGAAGAATATAGGCCAGCAAATTACCGCCCCCCCATCTTCCGCCGCAAGGCCGTATCGATATAGGTGAATTTCCTGAACCCCGAGCCGATCGGATGCGGCTTGACGTTTCGCACCCACTCGTTGACCAGGATATAACTTATCGGTTCACTCAGCAGCAGAGCCGGACAATCTTCGTTGAGAATCCGGGCCATCTCCTTGTAGAGAGGAATTCTCTTTTTCTCGTCCATCACCGTCGCGGCTTTTTCGAAGAGTTTGTCGAACTGTTTATTCCTGTAATTCATATTGTTCGTGCCGATTTTGATGTTCGGCGAGTAGAACAATTGCAGGAAATTTTCGGCGTCGGGGTAGTCGGCGTGCCAGCCCATCATGTACATCTGAACTACCTTGTTGTGCACCTTTTGTTGCAAGGTGGGCCAGTCGTTCATTATGACCTTGACCTCGATCCCGACCCGCTGGAACTGGCGCTTGACGAACTCGCCGACCCGGCGATGATGCTCTTCCTGCCCGGGCATGTCCAGCGTCAGCTTCGGAATTCCCTCGCCGGGCTTGATAACACCAGCAGCGACGAGTTCCTTCTTCGCCTGGTCTATTTTTGCCTTTGCCGCTTTCGGATCGAACCGGGCGTATTTGCTGGGGCCGGCCTCCTTGTGCCCCTTGAAACTGCTGGGGATGACGTTGACGGCGCGAATACCCCTGCCGTTGAATATCAGGTCGATATACTCTTCGACATTAAACGACAACCACAACGCCTGGCGGAGCGATTTACTGGCGCCCACCATCTCGTCGTCCATGTTGAAAGCGAGCCAGTAAATCGCGGGATACGTATCCTTAATCAGACGGACGCCCCTTTTCCGCCATTTCTTTTCCAGTTCCTTGTCGGGCGAAATCACATCGGTAAAGACGTCCCGCGGAATCCCCGCGGAATCCCGCAGTTTCTTCTCGAACATCATCCAGCCGGTGTTGTTCTCCTTGACGAAGGTCAGGCGCACCTCGTCGATGAAGGGGACTTTTTTGCCCGCATCGACCAGCATGCCCGCCTTCCTGTCCCCGTCAGCGCCTTCTGCCGGATAGAGCTCGCCCCGAAACTCCGGATTCCGCAGAAGGATAATCTTGTGTGCCTTAATCCACTTGCTCAACAGGTAAGGTCCGGTGCCGACAACGGACCTGGTCTTGATAATCTCCGGGCTGCGCCAGTTCAGCGGGATAGGGTCCTTCCCTCCCGCCAGGTGATACGAAACCACCTCATGCGGGATGGGCGCGTACACGTGCATCGCCAGAACGTACAGGAATTGCGGGAAAGGCTTCTTGAGTTTGAATTGGAGCGTATGCTCGTTCGGCGCTGTTACGCCCGGCAATTTCTCCTTCTCGTACCGAGAAAAATCGCCTTTATGGTAGATTCGCGTTCTCTGCCTGAATTCATCCATGCCGACGATCTTGTCGTGGATGAAAGCCAGCGATAACGACGTGGTAATGTGGAAATCGGCAATTCGTTTGAAGGCCAGCACGAAATCCTCGGCCGTCACGGTCCGGGTTTTGGCCCTGCCGTCCTTGTCAAGCCCGAAGCAGGGATTGCGGGAGTATTTCACTCCCTTTTTAATTTTAATGGTATAGGTCAGTCCGTCTTTGGAAATTTCGGGCTTTCCGTCGGCCAACTGCGGAATTACCTCTATCGGGCGTTTGAGGTAGTGGTAGCAGTACAGGCCTTCGTAGATATTACACTGTATGCCGGATGAGGTTGTGTCGCCGCAGGTGGCCGGGTCTATGGACTTGACTTTGGAAGCATAGATGTTGTAACTGATAACCTTGCCGGCGCCCGGGCCGTCACCGCCCCCCGACAGAAGCACGAAGGGCGAGGCCACTAATGCCGCGACCAGCGCAATCGCAATTATATAAAACCACTTCATAAGGTTATTCCGGATTCGGCCGGGGCGGCGCGTCTGTGAAAACGGCGTTGCATCGCCGCCGTGCGAAAATCCCGCCGAACGTCTTACTTCACCACAGGAGCGGTTGCGGTCGTGGCGACAGGCTTCGTCGATTTCCTGATCGGGCGAGGCTTGACGCCCAGTTTCTTCAGCAGCGGCTTCCAATGCCCATCCACCGCCATAAGACGAATCTCAGCAGCCTTCTCTACGATCGGCTTTTCCTTGTCGCTCGCAGCCAGGATGTCCCGTATCGACCTGTTTCCGGTCGTGGTGCTTGTAATCTCCGCCAGTTTCACTTCCAGGTCGTATAACAGGTTGCATAAGCACTTGCCGGATTGGTCTTTCTGGTTATGAGGTTTCACAAAGGCCAGTGAAGCCGACTCCAGCGTATCGATCAGGAGTTGCAGGATCTGTTTCCTGTCGGACTTGCCAACCGATTCGAGATAATTAATTGCTTTGCGGAAGGCTTCAACGACGTCGGCCCTGCCGGACCGGAGGTCTCTGCGCCTGGCAAGCCAAATCTTGTCCCGAATTGCCTGAAGTCTTGCGGCGTTTTCCTCTCCGACACTGAAGCTCAGTGTCCGCAGAACGGCAGAAAGGATCGGCCCGTTGTCTCTCATGCCGAGTCTTTCAAGCGTTTTGAGCATTTTCCGGCTGCGATTCCCAAAACGCAGTATCCGCCTGGCGATTGATTGATACCCCCGCACCGCCCAGTATCGCACTGCCGCATTTCGGTGCCTGGCCATTTTCTCCAGCGCCGGTTGAATCGTGTACTGCGACATGGCCACAATAGTCATACTCGCCTGGAGTTGCTTGACCCGATCCGAATTTGACAGAACGGAAGGAACGACAGAGGACGAAATATCCGCATACTCAACCTGCCAGGACTCCGACTTCGAGGCGTGAATTTCATACCCCTTGATTAAGGCTGCCCGCGCTTCGATTACCTCATTGATCTTCTTTGCCGCGGTCATCTTGCCGACCCAAAATTTGACGTACTGGTCGATCATCTGGCGGGCGATAAGATTCGGCGGGTCAACGCTTTTCAGGCTCTTGAGGTTTTCGAGAGTCGGAGCGGCCCCATGGGTTGCATCGACACACAGGACAGCTGATAAAAAAATTATAAACAAAGCAACGGCGCGTCCGGTCATAACAAGTCATCCTTTTTCGCACCGCCCCGGAAGAACCAAAGGCCCGTTACCGGGGCAGTCTTTTTACATGGAACCGGTTAAGACGGGACAATAATATGCGCTGCCGCAGATTGTGTCAAGCACAGAAATGTCTAATGCGAAAAAGGGGGCAGGAGCCTTTTTGCGAATCCTTCGTTCGCCGCGTCTCTACATTTGGAGATAAAGCCCGGCCTGCCACGGCGTAGCCCGAAGAGCGAAGCCGGGCTTCGTTTTACTTCGCCGTGACGAGTAACTCGCCGCGTTGCTACGTTGGTGGGGTATAGTCCGGCTTGCCAGGGCGTAGCTCGAAGAGCGAAAGTCCGGCCTGCCACGGCGTAGCCCGTACGGCGAAGCCGGGCTTCGCGGCTGGCGCCGCTACGCCGTGGCAGTCTTCGTTCGCCTGAAGCGGCGAACGAAGACTGGCCTGCCAAGGCGTAGCACGTAGGGCGAAGACTGGGCGATACAGGACTCGAACCCGTGACCTCGCGGGTGTGATCCGCACGCTCTAGCCAACTGAGCTAATCGCCCGTATTCGTTACTCTGGATATATCCTTACTAAATTGTAAAGCCGGAAAGGCGAACTGTCAAAGACTCTGGTGCACGGGCGAGACGCCCGCGCCACCTTCAC
>DAOVFI010000655.1 GCA_030673005.1 Planctomycetales bacterium | reverse complement strand
GCCGGTGCGATAGAGGTTTATGTGGCCGACAATTACACCACGAGCGAGCGGATATGGAAGGTTCGGCGTAACATAGGCGAGGCGTTCGGCGTGGTTACCCGACACCAGAGCAGTGAGGACCTGGTCGTTCCGATTGCCGAGATCCCCGCGCTTGTATCGGGCATGGGGCGGATCGCCCGGGAATACGGCGTGCGGATTCCCTGCTACGGCCACGCCGGCGACGGGAATATGCACACGCGTGTCGTGCCGGACCCGTCCTGGCCCGTGGAGAAATGGAAAAAGACGCTGCCGGAAGTGCTGAAGCAGTTGTACAAACTCGCCGCCGGTCTCGGCGGGACGATCAGCGGCGAGCACGGTATCGGGCACAAGAGAAAGGAATACCTCCCGCTTGTAATGGACGCCCCTGTAATCGAAATAATGCGAGCCATCAAGAAGGCATGGGACCCGAATAACATCCTCAACCCGGGTAAGATTTTCGACCTGTAGAGTAGTAGTCGGTAGCCGCTTTCGATAAACATCTTCAATCCACACGGGATTCCTGATATGTGTCAGGGGGCAAAACATGGAACCACAACTGAAATGTGAAAGGGAATGTCCATGCCATCTGCAAAGCAGCAGTATCGTTACCTTGCAGGTCTTCCGCGTGGAGACCGGAAAGTTTTTCTGTCGTGGCGATTGTTAAAGGACGACGACCCGCAGACGCCGTTTGAGATCGAGCGACGGCGGGGCGACGACGATAACTGGCAGCGCGTTACGATGGAAGCCGTCACCGATTCGACCAATTTTCTGGACAACGCGCCGGAAGGTCGGAAGTATCAGTATCGCATCACCACGCCCGACGGCGGCGTCTCGGAGACAGTCGAGGTCGATGCCTCTGCGGCAGCAACCATGCTCGCGCTGGACATGCCGCTGAACGGCGACGACAGGCTTACGGGAATGCCGATCGCGCTGGGTGAGTTGTGTAATGACGGGCGGATAGGCTATGTCCTGCGGGTCATCCGGGGCAGGACTATCTGGATACTCGCATACGGGCATGACGGGAATGCCTTGTGGGAGATCGACACGAAACTGTCCCCCGTCGGCGGTTGGGACGGCAGCACGCTGCACGTGCCTTTCCTCTGCTGGGACGTCAACGGCGACGGGCGGACCGAGGTGGTGTTCCGGCGGGACAAGACCGCTTCCGGATCGCTCAAGCACGAGCAGGCCGGTCCGGATGAAACGATGGTTGCTGTCGATGGCAAGACCGGTCAGGTCGTCTGGGAGCGCCCCTGGCCGGGCGGAGCGGCCAGCGAGAAGATCACCGTCGGACACCTGCGCGGAATAGATAGGCCGGCAAGTATCGTCCTGCTGGACGGGACTTACGGCGACGAG
>DAOVFI010000661.1 GCA_030673005.1 Planctomycetales bacterium | reverse complement strand
ATGGTTAACCGGACCTTCCAGCAGGACGAGAAAGTCGATGTCGCTGTCGGGCTGGGCGTCGCCGCGCGCCTCCGAGCCGTAGAGAATCACGCCCCGCAAACGCTCGTCGAACGCCTCCTGAAGCAGCGATTTGACCTGCTTGAGCAGTTTGTCTGTTTCCATGGTTGATTCTCCGCCCAATCGATACAACCTGACTTATTATACCATCGGCAACACTGCGTGCGAGAGTTTGAATTGGAATGTAGTACGAACGTCCTGACCATGATTCGGCATCACGGGCGAGACGCCCGTGCCACGCGGATAATCTTTCGGGGGCATTTTTCGATAGCGGCGGAAAGGTCGGTATCGGCTTGGTATCGGTCGTAGTCGATTGATGCGTTGTTGTCGGCAATGGTGAAGATGTCGTCGAGTTTGGCGCATATCCCACAGCCGATGCAGCCGACAGTGCATACGCCACGGACGACCTTTCCGGGGTCGAGGTTTGAGCAGGCCACGACGGTCATCGCGTCGGCGTGGAACGGGACCATCTGAATGATATTTCGTGGACAGGCGCGGACGCATGCGCCGCAGCCGACGCATTTTTCGTAATCGACCACGGCCAGGCCGTTGACGATGTGTATCGCGTCGAACTTGCAGACAACTACGCAATCGCCCAGGCCCAGGCATCCATAGGTGCAGCCTTGTATGCCGGCGACCATAACGGCGGCGGCACAGGTCGGCTCGCCGCGATATTCCGCGCGTTTCAGTCGTGCGTCGAAATCAGCGCCGCAGAGAACTACCGGACGCAACGGAGCGCCGGCGGTATGCTCGATACCCATTATCTCGGCGATGCGCTCTGCGACTGCCGATCCCCCGACGGGACACTTATCCGGCGGAGCGCCGTCGTGGAAAACCGCCTCGGCATATTCGTTACAGCCGATGAACCCGCAGCCGCCGCAGTTAACGCCGGGCATCGCGTCGGTCAACTGCTGCAACTTCTCCGGCACATCGACATGCCAGCGAACGTTCGCCCAGCCCAGCAGGACCGCAAAAACGCTCGCCAACGCCAGCATCACACATACCGCAAGTATTATTGTCGGAACCATTTCAAACGCCTGTTTTATTTGTAGCCGGTAGTCAGTAGCCAGTAGCCAGTAACAGATTATTCCGTATTTTTTACTGACTACAGGCTACGGGCTACGGGTTACGGGTTACAAATTCTGTTATCCTGCCATACCTTTGAAGCCCATGAACGCCAGCGCCATCAGGCCGGCGGTTATCAGTGTTATGCCAGGGCCTTTTAGCGGTTCGGGTATGTCGGCTGTTTCCAGTTCTTCGCGTATGCCCGCCATCAGAACGATCGCCAGCGTA
>DAOVFI010000045.1 GCA_030673005.1 Planctomycetales bacterium | reverse complement strand
ACTCCGCGTCGTCGCCGGAAGGGGCATCGCCGCAAGCCTCATCGGGCAGATTCTCGTGGAAGAATCCGTCCTCGGCTGGGAGGAACTGGAACTCGAGGTCGTCCGCGACGCGAAGAACCGGATGATTACGGTCTGTTTCATCGAAAACGTCGATGCGATGGGCGTCCACACGGGCGATTCCTACTGCACCGCTCCGATGTTGACCATCAGCGCCGAACTTCAGCAGCGACTCCAGGATTATTCATACAAGATCGTCGAGGCCATCCAGGTTATCGGCGGGACGAACGTCCAGTTCGCCCACGATCCGAAGACCGGGCGGGTCGTGGTAATCGAGATTAACCCGCGAACCAGCCGGTCATCGGCCCTGGCGTCGAAGGCTACGGGGTTCCCGATAGCGTTAATCTCGGCCAAACTCGCCGGCGGGATGACAATGGACGAAATCCCCTACTGGCGCGACGGTACGCTCGAGAAGTACACGCCGTCGGGCGATTACGTGGTGGTCAAATTCGCCCGTTGGGCATTCGAAAAATTCCGCGACGCCGAGGACAAACTCGGCACGCAGATGAAGGCCGTCGGCGAGGTCATGAGTATCGGAAAAAATTACAAGGAGGCGTTCCAGAAGGCCATCCGGTCGCTGGAAGACGGAAGGATGGGACTGGGCTTCGCGAAAGATTTTAATGAGCGCCCGCTGGACGAACTGCTGGAAATGCTCCGCGAGCCGACCAGCGAACGGCAGTTTATCATGTACGAGGCCGTCCGCAAAGGCGCCACGGTCGGGCAACTTCACGAACTGACCTACATCAAGGCGTGGTTCATCGAGCAGATGACCGAGTTGGTCGAACTCGAGGAGGAAATCCTCAAGTACAAAGGCGAAACCCTCCCGGACGAGTTGCTTTCCCGCGCCAAGAAGGACGGTTTTGCCGACAAGTACCTCGGAAGGATAATGGGCGTCGCCGAAGCGGATATCCGGCGCCGGCGGACCGACCTGGGCGTCGTCGAGAGTTGGCATCCAGTGCCCGTCAGCGGTGTTGAAAACGCCGCGTATTATTATTCCACCTACAACGCACCTGACGTCGTCGGCAGCAGCGACCGGCGGAAGATTATGGTCCTCGGCGGCGGGCCTAACCGCATCGGGCAGGGTATCGAGTTCGATTACTGCTGCGTCCACGCCGCCTTCGCACTCCGCGACGAGGGATTCGAGACCATCATGGTCAACTGCAACCCCGAGACCGTCTCGACCGATTACGACACGTCGGACAAACTCTACTTCGAGCCGCTGACGGTCGAGGACGTGCTGAGCATCTACGAGAAGGAGAAGCCCGAAGGCGTCATCGTCCAGTTCGGCGGGCAGACGCCGCTGAACATCGCCGCCGAACTCGCAGCCGCCGGCGTTAAAATCCTCGGCACCAGCCCAGACACGATCGACCTGGCAGAAGACCGCGACCGGTTCGGCAGGATGATGGACAAACTCGGCATCCCCATGCCCGAATCCGGCATGGCCGCCACGGTCGAAGAGGCGCTGGCCATCGCCGGGCGGATCGGCTATCCGCTGATGGTCCGGCCATCGTTCGTGCTCGGCGGGCGCGGGATGGAGGTCGTCCACGACGAGGAGATGCTGATGCAATACGTCGCCGTTGCGGTCGATGTTACGCCGGAGCGTCCTATCCTCATCGACAGGTTTCTCGATAACGCTATCGAGGCCGAGGCCGACGCACTCGCCGACGGCGCCGATACCTTCGTCCCTGCCGTCATGGAGCACATCGAACTGGCGGGCATTCATTCGGGCGACTCGGCCTGCGTTATCCCGCCGATCAGCATCCCGGAAAAACACCTTCAGACTATCAACGAATACACGCGAAGAATTGCCCGCGAACTGAATGTCGTTGGCGTGATGAACATGCAGTACGCAATTGCCGACGACGTGGTCTATGTCCTCGAAGCCAATCCGCGAGCGTCGCGGACCGTCCCGCTGGTCTCCAAGGTCTGCGGCATCTCAATGGCGCGCATCGCCACGCAGTTGATGCTGGGCAAGACGCTGGCTGAAATGAACCTTCAGCACAAGCCGATTCCGTACTTCGGCGTAAAAGAGGCGGTCTTTCCGTTCCCGATGTACCATGAGGTCGATCCGGTTCTCGGGCCTGAGATGCGATCGACGGGCGAGGTGCTGGGCCTGGCCGACTCGTTCGGACTGGCGTACTACAAGGCACAGGAGGGCGCCAAGCAGATCCTGCCCACCGAGGGAACCGTCCTTATCTCCGTTTCACCTCACGATCGACCGGCAGTGCTCAAGGCCGCCGGTAAATTCATCAAACTTGGATTTAATATCCTTGCCACCGAAGGAACCCAGACTTTCCTTTCCGACAACGGCATAGAAGCGGAGGCAATCAAGAAACTTCACGAAGGTCGTCCAAACATCACCGACGCCATCACAAACGGGCGGATCCAACTCGTGATTAACACGCCCATCGGCAAACTGAGCCAGTATGACGATTCGTACATCCGCAAGTCGGCTGTCAAGCACAAGATCCCGTACATCACGACGCTAAGCGCCGCTGAAGCCGCCGCCGAGGGTATCGCCGCCTATCGCAGCGGCGGCAGCAAAGTCAAGTGCCTCCAGGAGTACCACCTGCTGGCAGGCGTTAAGGCTCAATGACATGATTGGAACGGACAACGTTAACACGACAACGCGGGTTAATACATACAGGTAACACATTGAATGTTGAATGACGAACGCAGAACCTGCCTGCTGGCAGGCAGGTGTCAAATTTCGAAGTAAAAAACACAAAACGTTCGTCGAGCCGCCTTATGATTCCAGTTCTTCGTCGAAATGACAATTGACCCACCTGCCCGGCTCTATTTCACGCAGCGACGGCATTTCCTGCCTGCATCGGTCGCGGACGTACGGGCAGCGGGGATTGAATGCGCATCCGGGCGGAAGATTGCCCGGATCGGCAACCTCGCCGGTAAGTTCAAAAATCATCTTCACGTCCGGGTCCGGAGACGGCACCGCCGACAGAAGCGCCTTTGTGTACGGGTGCTTCGGATCCTTGAAAAGAGTGCCGGTTTCGGCGAGTTCGACGATCTTTCCGGCATACATCACGGCTACGCGGTCGCAGATGTGCTTTACCACGCTGAGGTCGTGGGCTATGAAGATGTATGTCAGCCGGAATTCCTTCTGAAGGTCTTCCATGAGATTGATGATCTGGGCCTGAACGGAGACGTCCAGGGCAGAGACAGCCTCGTCGGCGATGATCAGCGACGGATGCATAATCAGCGATCTGGCGATACCGGCCCGCTGCCTTTGCCCGCCACTGAAGGCGTGCGGGTAGCGAACGGCGTGTTCGGGTTTCAGGCCGACCTTGATGAGCATCTCGACCACGCGCTTCTTCAATTCCCGCCCCTTGGCCATTTTGTGGATCACCAGCGGCTCGCCGACGATCTGACCGATTGTCATACGCGGATTCAGCGAAGAAAACGGGTCCTGGAAGATCATCTGCATTTTCGGTCTGAGGGCCTTGAGATGCCTGCCGGGAATTGTGGCCAGATCGACGGTTTCGCCGTTTGCGCGAAACATGATATTCCCGCCGGTTGGTCCCAGCGCCCGCAGAATGGTTCGCCCTGTGGTCGTCTTGCCGCAACCGCTCTCGCCGACCAGGCCGAGGGTCTCACCCGGCATCAGGTCGAAACTTACGTCATCGACGGCCTTTACGTAACCGACCCGGCGCTGGAAAAAACCCTTGCTATAAACCGGGAAAAACTTCCGCAGATTCCTGACGCTCAGTAACGGTTCGGTGGCAATCATAATGCTTTTATCTCCTCGACTCGAACACAGGCTACATAGTGTCCGTCGGCGATTTTCTGCAGCGAAGGCGGCCCGCCCACATCGCAGAGACCACTCTCGGCGTGCGGGCAGCGAGGATGGAACGGACATCCGTCCGGGATCTCCATCAGGCTCGGAACCGACCCCTCAATCGAAGGAAGACGCTCGGAACCCTCGCTCATCCCCGGCAGCGATTTCAGCAGCGCCCGTGTGTAAGGATGACGCGGGTTTTTCAGCACGGACCGCACGTCGCTGTGCTCGACGATCCGACCAAGGTACATCACCGCCACCTCGTCGGCCATCTGTGCGACTACCGCCAGATCGTGCGTGATAAACAACACCGACGTGCCCAGTTCCGCCTGGAGGTCCTTGATAATCCGGAGCACCTGCGCCTGGAGCGTTACGTCCAGGGCGGTGGTCGGTTCGTCGGCTATCAGCAGTTGCGGCTTGCACGCCAGTGCCATTGCAATCACTACGCGCTGGCGCATTCCGCCGCTGAATTCATGCGGATACTGCTTCATTCGCCCGGCGGCGCCGGGGATGCCGACCTTTTCCAGTATGCCGATTGCAATTTTTTCGGCCTGCGACTTGTCAACGTCCTGGTGGAGCAGAATCGCCTCGCATATCTGGTTGCCGATGGAATGTACCGGGCTTAACGCCGTCATCGGCTCCTGGAATATCATGCTCACCAGCCCGCCGCGAACGTGGAACAATTCGTCGGACTTCTCGTCTAATTCGGCGATGTCGATGATTTTCCCGTCGGTTGTGCGGAGCAGTATCTGCCCGTCAACGATCTTTCCCGGCTTCTGAATGAGCCGCAGGACCGAATAGGCCGTTACGCTCTTCCCGCAGCCGCTTTCGCCGACGACGGCGAGAATCCCGCTTCGCTTGACTGAGAAGGTTACGCCATCGACGGCGCGGAGTTCATCCCCGTCGTCGGTGAAGAAATAGGTCTTCAGGTTTTTGACTTCAAGCACATTTTCAGACGTTTCCGGCATGTGTTACCTCGACGAATAGGGGTCGGCGGCGTCTCTCAAACCGTCGCCAAGGAAGTTAAACGCCAATACCGTTACGATAATAAAGATAACCGGCAGCAGCAGCCATGGATAATTCGCAACCACCTGCATGGTCCGGCAGTCCTGGAGCATCACACCCCAACTGACGATCGGCGGGCGCAGGCCCAATCCCAGGAAACTCAGCGATGTCTCGCCCAAGACCATCGTCGGAACGCGAAGCGTCAGCGAGACGATAATATGGCTGGTGAATCCGGGCAGCAGATGGCGGAAGATGATCCGCCCGTGTCCGGCGCCCAGCAGTTTGGCGGCGACGGCGTAGTCCTCTTCACGCAGCGACAGTATCTTTCCCCGCACCACGCGCGCCAGACCCGTCCAGCCGAGCATGCTCAGCACGATGGTGATGGCGAAATAGACCTTCAGCGACGACCACGCCGGCGGCATCGCCGCCCCCAGCGCCAGCCACAACGGCAGGCGCGGAAATGCGTTGAGAATTTCGATGCAGCGCTGGATAAAGTTGTCGGTCGCCCCGCTGACATAACCGCTTATGCCACCTATCGTTACTCCTATGATGAATGTGATGACAATGGCGATAATCCCTATGGACAGCGAGATTCGCGCGCCATAGATAATCCGGGTGAAGATATCCCTGCCGTATTTATCGGCGCCGAGCAGGAAAAACGTCGGCGTCTGCTCGTCGCCCTTGTCGCCGGCGCGGCCGCGGGCGGCCTGATAAGCATCTTTATCCACGCCGAAGAAGTGGCGGTCCCACGGGATCAGGCCCCATAGTTTGTACGATTCACCCTTGACGAAGAAGCCCAGCGGAATGATGTCTTTGCTGTCTTCCATATAGTACTTCCGGAAGGAAATCGGATCGGGGTGCCTGTTGAGGCGATTGACATACAGTCCGTTGCTGAAACTGAATCGCGGCGTTTGCGGCGGACAGTAGGTATGATAAAGGTCCTTCCATGAAGACGTGTAGGGAGCAAAAATCTCAGCGAAAATCGCCAGCAGGTACATTACGATCAGCAGAAACATCGAAGCGCCGGCAAGATGATGTTTCCTGAATCGCCTGTGTATCAATTGCCACTGTGACAGCACCTCTGTGCCGAGTGGTTTTTTTCCCGCTATGGTCTTGCTCATCGAGCACCTCTCTTGAAACGAATCCGCGGATCAAGCCATAGCAGCAGCAGGTCGCTCACCAGCGTCCCCAGCACGCCCAGCATACTCAGCACCATCAGCATGGACCCGGCCAGGAACATGTCCTCTGTCATCAGCGCATCGAGCATCATTGGTCCGACCGTCGCCAATCCCAGCACCATCGCAACGATCGCCCCGCCGGAGACAAGCGTGGGGAAAATCCCCCCGATGCCGGAAATGAACGGGTTCAGGGCCAGTCGCACGGGATATTTCAGCAGGAGTTTCATCGGGCGAACGCCTTTGGCGCGGGCCGTTACTACGTATGGTTTTTTGAGTTCATCCAGCAGGTTGCCCCGCATAACACGGATCATCCCGCCAGTGCCGCCCACGCCCATAATTATCACCGGCACCCAGATATGTTTGAGAAGATCGACGAATTTACCCCACGTCCACTCCGGCTGGGCGCCGTAGTGGGCGGAGAACAGACCGAACCCGCTGACGCCGAACAACTCGTGCGCCATGTACATCAGCACCAGCGCCAAAAGGAAACCGGGTATGCACATCCCGATAAAGCCGACGAACGTAAATACATAATCGCCCACAGAGTATTGTTTGACGGCAGAGTATATGCCTATCGGCACCGCGATGGCCCAGGTGAACAGGATCGTTCCCAGCGAGATCAGAAACGTCAGCAGTATCCGGTCGCCGATGAGTTCGTTGACGCTCTTCATTTCCGCCATGCTCCGGCCCATGTTGCCCTGGAGCAGGCCCGCATCCCTTTCGTCGCGCGCTTTGTACCATTCCCGTATCCAGCCGAACGGCCAACTCGCTTCTTTGAGAGTAATTTGCTTTTCCTCGCGTGTGGTGAACCACACCAGCCCCAGCCAGCGGGCATAGCGCGTGGTCATAGGCTCTTCGAGGTGGAAGTAGTCCCTGATCTCTTCCAGTTTCTGGATATCGACTTTGTCTCCGGACATTTCAAGTTGTATTATTTTAGTGGTAACATAATCGCCCGGCGGAAGCTGTATGACCACAAAGACGATTATCGAAATGACCAGCAGGGTGGGAATCATTATTAAAAGTCGGCGTGCAATGTAGGGATGCCTGAGGGCTACCATAATCACCAGGCAAATACCTATGCCGATAACTATGATACGGATAATCCTGCCGAAGGTTACGCCGTCCGACTTGGCGGCTGCGACCGCCGCAGGAGTCCCGGGGCGAGGGGTAATATTCATTATGCCGTGCTTTATCCGTTTGATCGCACCGGGTGTGTCTTTAGGATTCTCGAAGTAGAACGTCTCGATCGCACCGTTTCCGGGGGTCAGGAAGGTGAACGACGCAACCATATCCCGCGGAACGTTCCTGAAGCCGTTCTTGACCACCGCCAGGTCCGGCGGGTGGGTCGATACATTAATCGTCCAGACGTTCTCGGCTGCGATCTCGAAGGCTTCGTCGTAGAATTTTTTCTGCTCGGCCGGGTCGCTTTTTGTTGAGGCTTCTGCGATTAACTCCATGCACTTTCGCAGCGGGTGTCCCACCGGCGGCTCTATGCAGCCGATTGATTTGGCCTCCGGGTCGCCATAAAGCCCTCCCTTGCCTAACCAGCGATGGTACCCCATGGCATACGGATTCCCCACGAGTATGTTGTGCGATATCGGCGGGAGATACGGGCCGCCGTCGAAGACGTTGAAGTCGTGCACCCGCGCTTGCTTTTCCACGCCGTACAGCGCGTCGGCCCGCTCACGCAATATCACCCGAACGCCGACCTTTGCCCAGTCATCGACGACGAACTGCCCTGGCCCTACGCCCGTCCAGCTGCAGTAGTACAGGAAAAAAGTCATCCGCGATCCGTCTTTGAACTTCCGGAAACCTTCGAAGTCCCTCTCGGTCAGACCTATTTCGTCCAGCAGTTTGTTGGCCTTATCAGTGTCGTAATCAGTGTAACTCTTGTAGAAATTCTCGTTGTAGAAGTACGTCCCCGGTCCGGGACCCGCCTGGGCCGCCTCACCGACGCCGTTGAACTCGGCGTCGATTATCGGCTGGCGATTGATGGCAACCGACAGCGCCTGGCGGAATCGTTTGTCATTGAGCAATTCGTGCTTGAGGCGGGTCTCCGGCTTGTCCGGATCGATGTAAAGATTTATATTGGGGTTGATGAGGTAACGGCTTCGAATGCCCGGATACCAGTGGTAGATGTCATAGTTGCCTTCTTTCCGCCGCTCCATCAGCAGTTCGTAATCCTTGAAGTAGATGTTACGCTTCTGCATCGTTATGCCGCCCTCGGCGGCCATCATCGCTATCATATCGTTCGACTTATGATGAAACAGAATGCGATCCACGTATGGCAACTGGTTGCCTTGCGGGTCCACCACCCAGTAATAGGGATTGCGAACGACACTCTGGGGCATATCGGGCTTGTAGGTGCGATACAGCCAGGGCCACAAGCGCGGATGCTCGGTATTAAGCCCGTCCCTGACGTCCCTATAGACGGCTGTCTTACTGGGGAGTTTCCGCGACTTCATGTACCGCTCTATCAACTCCTGGTCGCCGATTTTGGGATGGTACTTCTTCAGGAAATGCTTCGGGCTGTTGAGCATCTTTTTGCATTCGTACGTAGCCGCCTTGGAAAGGAACAACCCGTTGGGGTAAGGGAAGACGAACCTGATCTTGTATTTCCCCAGTTTCTCGACATAACCATACTTGTCGCGTATCTTCATCATCCCGAGCGGGGCGGCGTTAAGCGACTTATCGTTGGTTTCGTGTTCCCACCAGTACATGATGTCGTCGGCTGTGAACGGGTGGCCGTCGGACCATCTGACCCCTTTGCGGAGAGTAAAGGTGAACTCCTTGTTGTCCGGCGAGACCGAGTAACTCTTGGCGAAGTGCGGGACGAGCGGGTATCCCTGAGGCGAGAAGCGAAGGAAGGCAAGATACGCCAGCCGGTAGGTTATTATGTATAATTCGTCCCTGGCGGTGGCGCCGCGAATCCAGGTCCCCCCGTGTTTGCCGATACCGTCGATGCCCCTTATCACGCAGGGTTCGGGACCGACGCGTTCGGCCACCGGCGGGAGTTTGCCTTCTTTGGCCAGTTCCGCCAGGGTTGCGTTCAGTGCCGCTTCGTCCTCGTAAGGCGGGAGTTTGACATCCTTAATCAGATCGGCCAGTATCGGCGATTCGCCCTTGGGATACCACGGCGCCGATTTGCCTTCCGAATAATCCACATCGACCTGGAGTCTCGGCGGGTTCTTCTGATCCAGAATTGTCTCGCGGGACTTGTCGGCAGCGTCAATCTCCTCCTGGGTGTAAGACGGCGGTTTCCTGGAGAGGTCCGGCTTGACCACCATCGCCGCCAATACCAAGAAGACCGCAAAGGCAACAGCGGCCCCGGCCAATCGAAGAAAATTCTTTCCAACCGACTTCAGTTTCATCACACGTCTTTCACATCCTTTTCAACTACTCTTGATACAATTAACCTGCGCAATCGGCAAGGATTCTGTTTCACGCTCGGTCTGCCGACAGGTATTTTCGTAAAACTCTACGATTCGCTTCGCGCGAAAAATTTAAAAACCCATCAATAAAGATGCTGCAAACTACGAGTTCAATTATATTGAAAAGGACAAGGCTGCCGATACATCCGGCAAAGTAATCGATGACGATCCATTCATCAAGATAATTTCCTACGGAACCAACCGAAATAAGAGGCTGGTAATCCATTATGCATAAATTGCTGAGTATTGGTGGCACGGTCAAGCCTCACTTCCTGCCGACAGGCAGGAAGTGAGGCTTGGCCGTGAGGTCGCTGCACCACGGCCAAGTCTTCTTTCTTGACCGTGCCACCTACATTAATCAAATCAGGCGTTAAACATAATAAGTAACACTTTAAACCGGGCAAGTGGATAACAGTTTCCCATAAAAAAACCTTTTTCTGCATTGCCGCAACAAGCAACTCGCCCGGCTCGCCAAATCCGGGACATGAGCACCGATACCGCTCGACCTTCACGGGGCGAAAAAAAACTTGACATCATCCTTGACAATGTACTATAATGATGCTTGTCACGTCGGGCGGTTTGGAAATGCTTTAGATATTGCTTAATAAACAATACCGTTCACTTTGATACGGGGTTTGTTCATGTGTAATGTTTGGGATTTTGTCGGTAGTATAAGGTGAGGTGAGAGATGAAGTTATCTGTAGAGTTGCGGCGTAACGACAACGGCGATTTCACTGCCGCATGTCTGTCGTTACCGGGCTGCATCTCCACCGGAAGGACGGCCCAGCAGGCCAGGGAAAACCTTGAAAACGCCATTCTCGGATACCTGGCCAGCGTAAATAATTTTGTGCCGTCGCATCTCCATAAGATGCTGGAGTATCAGTCCTGAACGGATTTCATAGAAGCGAGGGCAGGCACAGAGGGGGTTTATCGTCATTTTTTTGTAACACTTCAACCGTTTGCAATAGAGGATGTTTTGGTCGGTCCCTTCACAGTGATGAAGGGGATAAAAAAAGAATTTCGAATAATGAACGGGGAATTTCGAATTACGAAGTAAAAAAAGTAACCGTTCAGATGTAAGTAAGTGTTGGTACCATCCTGCGAGGTTTTGTAACAGGCCCCCGCTTTAGCGGGGGTGATTGAGGTTCTAGCGCCCACCCCCATTTTCTCCCTTTCCCGTCCCGAAGGGACGGGAAAGGGAGAAAATGGGGGGCTATAAATTTCCATTGTGTACCCCTGCCTGCAGGCAGGCAGGCCCGCTAAAGCGGGGGCTTGCTACACCACACACCTCATTACTTTTCGCAGGCGAAGCGGATCGTCTTGATCTCAAATGCCCTGAAGGCCAGAGTTACCGCATTGTCTTTGCTTACTCGCAGTTTCCGCCCTGGCGTTTCCAGCATGTCGCACTCGGAGGCGTCTTTTACGGGTACGGCGACTCTTAGGCGTATTTTCGCCGCGCCGCCGGCGGATTCATACAGCCGGACGATCAGGTCGTCGCCGTCTTCGGCGATTTTGACAGTATCGACAACAACCGTGCCGCCTGAAACCTGAAGGAGAGAATACTCCCCGCCTGCGCATCGGCCCGTCTCAACAGTAACAGGGGCGTTGAGTTCATAAGCGGCTCGGACGACGCCGCTTTCGGCGAAGCCGCAGTTGTGTACCAGCAGGGCGTAAGTGAAGGCGTGTTCGCCCTTGTCGGCCTGGCCGTCCGGCGCGACCGGCGCTCGCAGCAGACTCAGACGCAAAACGCCGTCCAGTATGTCGTAACCGTACTTGCAATCGTTCAGAACGGCGACGCCGTAATGAGCCTCGCTCAAATCGGCCCATTTCTGCGCGGGCCATTCGTAACGGGCCTTCTCGAATTCGGTGTTGCGGTGCGTGGGGCGCTCGACGTAACCGAACTGAATCTCACCGCGCAGCGTCGCGGAAGAGAGATCGACAGGGAACGCCGCCTTCAGGAGCCGATGCGTTTCGCGCCAATCGACGCGGGTCTCGAAGTCGATCCGGCGCGAACCGGCGCGGAGGACGATTTCCTGATACAGGTCTGATCGCCCGACCTTGCGGGCAACGGCCACGCGCGCTTCCAGAGGTCCGTCCGCGATTACTTCGACCTGCCGGGCCGGGCCGATGCGAACGGGCGTGGTCTTGTACGGCTGATCGATATCCCAGGCGTCCCACGCGCCGGGGTTGTCGCGATAGAGTTCCAGACGATTCACAGCCTCGCCGCCCTTTACCAACCGCCGGCCGGCGTCCTTGTCCAGCAACTGCGAGATCTCGCCCCGCTTGTCGATCCGCAGGCGGAGGTGTTCGTTTTCCATGACGATCCCGCCGCGCGACGCTCGCACCGTAACCGGCGAGTACTCTGTAACACCCGAAATGATGGGTGGCACGGTCAAGTCGAAGACTTGGCCGTGTTCGCTGCTCCCACAGTCAAGCCTCACTTCGTTGGGCTTGACTGTGCCACCCGGCTGAGCGAAAACACGGCCAAGCTCCACTTCGTTCCGCTTGACCGTGCCACCCATGTTCTTCAATTTGTCCATTACGAAGTGCGAGGGACCGAGCGCGGACTTGCTCGGCAGGAGTTCTATCGTCTTGCAGCCGACCGACGGGATATCCGACACTGCCGCTAAAATCCGGCGGTTTCGCCCCTTTCCGACGACCTGGCAGGGCAGGTCGTTTCCACCGTCATCGACGACCCGGCAGGTCCGGCCTTTGACCGGTAGCGACACAAGTGCGTCGCGCCGCCAGGAAAGCGAGTTCCAC
>DAOVFI010000476.1 GCA_030673005.1 Planctomycetales bacterium | reverse complement strand
CCGAAGCACTCCATTCGTTACACAGCCGAGTACGGCCTGCGTCGGATTACGAGAGAGAACTTCGGCTATAATTCTTATGACGAATCCGACGAGCGCGCCAAAGCCGTCAAAAAGTGGCGGCAGTGGTGGAAGAAAAATCAGGCCGACTTTGTCCCCATGAAACAAAAGCCGTTCGGGATACTTATATGCAATTCCACCGAAGGGATACTCACCGCTGTAAGCCCTGACGGGAAGGCGGCATGGTCGCAAAAGTTCGGAAGGATGATCTCTTGCGCCGCGGGGCTGCCCAACGGAAACGTGATCGTGGGGTCCATGCGTGGCGAGCCGAACGTCGAGGAATACGACACGGATTTCAAGCCGGTATGGAACTGCGATAACCTCGGCTTCAGGAGGTTTGTTCATGACGTTCGCTGTCTGCCGAACGGCAACAGGTTGATCGCCTACTCCGGCGCCGGGCACGTTTCGGAGATTACTCCAGCCGGCAAGGTCGTCTGGCAAAAGAAGGGCCTGCGCGAACCAACCTCCGTCCAGCGACTGGCTAACGGGAATACTCTCATTACAGAGACCACCGGGAAACGAGTCATCGAGGTCGATCGCACCGGGAAGATCGTCTGGAAGAAGACGGGCCTGAGATACCCATATGACGCCGCAAGGCTGGCCAACGGAAATGTGCTGGTCGCCCAGTTCGACAATAGTCAAGTCCTCGAGATGAACCGGGCGGGCAAGATCGTCTGGGAGAAAAAGTTCGACGGATTCAACTCCGCGCCCACCGGCGTGTGCCGCCTGCCCGACGGTACGACGGCCATTATCAACAGGAGCATGGGCGCTATCCTTGTGGACTGCGAAGGCAGGATTATCCACCACCTCCTGAAATTCAAGACCTCCTGGGGCAAGATACGCCTGGCCCCCGCGGCGGTGCTGAAACGAAAGCGGCCGGCACCCTTGCCTACCTGCCTGCCGGACAGGCAAGCCGGCAGGCAGGTCAGCCATCAGCCGTCAGTCAAAACAAAGAAATAGCAGGTCCCGCCAGGGACGCCCAGGGCGGATACACAGGATGCAGGGGATAGATATCAGAGAAGAAACAGACAGGCCGACAGTCTTGCCCGCGTCGTTAATGGTATGGGTAATCCTTCTGATACCGGCAGGGATTTGCTTTGCGGACTTGGACGCAAAGAAACTATCCGCACAGATCCGGCCGAGCGAAAAACAGTTGACCGGCGCACGAGCGGTTTTCCAACGGCTGCTGCTTAGTCCGACAGAGAAACGGCGCATTGAAAAACTCATCCGCAACCTGGGTGACAGGAAATGGAAGGTTCGAGTAAAAGCCACCGAGGAACTGTCCGGCCTGGGGCCGGGAGCCATATCGCTGATCCAGCCTGCCACCAAGAGTAAAGACCTTGAGGTCGCCATCCGAGCAGAACTGGTCCTCAAGACCATCCGGGCCAAGGCCAAGGTATGGACCGGCAGTATCGGTGGCGAGATAGACTCCGCCATAGACATCCTCCTCGCCGGCGGCGACAAGAAATTGGTGGCGATGCTGATTCAACTGCTGGAGCACGGCGAGATGGAAATCCGCTACGTGGCGGAGTACGGCCTTCGGAGACTTACGGGGAAGAACTTCGGCTATAACTGCTACGACGACACGCCCAAGCGTGCCAAGGCCGCTGCGAAATGGCAGGACTGGTGGAAGGAGAACGAGACGGATTTCGCCTTTGAGAAGATCGAACCTGCTACCGAGCCGTTCGGAATACTGATCTGCGACGACAGGAACCGCAGGCTGACGGTCGTTACGCCTGCCGGGAAGGTCGTCTGGTCGCGAACGCTCGATAAACCGTTCTGGTGCGCCGCCGGGCTGGACAACGGTAACGTGCTTGTCGGTTTCACTGACGGGCAAATCGTCGAATACGACCCGGATTTCAAACAGGTATGGGAATGCCACTGCAAGAAACTAGGCCTTGGCAAAGGCGTGGGAATGACAGGGGTCTGCGATGTCAGCCGCCTGACCAACGGCAATACGCTGGTTGTCCACATGGTCGGTATGAACGGACGGGTCGTGGAAGTCAACCAGGCCGGTAAGGTCGTCTGGCAGAAGATGCACGACGGCCACGCCTCCAGTGCCCAGCGACTGCCCAACGGCAACACACTCATCGCCGAAGCACAGCATA
>DAOVFI010000675.1 GCA_030673005.1 Planctomycetales bacterium | reverse complement strand
GCCACAACCCGCAATTTTTTCACAGTGCCCCGCGGTACACCAGCCAATCCGGGTCCGGCATAAACATCGTGCAGATAGACGACGGCGTCCTGCCGTTTCAGGTCCACCCTGTCGGGGATGACAGGCGGGCGCGGTGTTTTGGTTAACGGGATGGGCTCGAACAGGTCGAACTTTGGCAGCACGTAAATCGGCAGCACGTTGTCGAACACGTCCACCAGATAGATTCCCCACGGAGACTTGCGGTTAAGCTGGGAGGCTACGAGAAAGTACTTGCCCGCCCCGAGTCCGGTCGAGGGGTCGCTGAGCGGGTATGGATGAAGAAACTTCGGCCAGGATTTATCAACCAGATTATCACGGATGACGGTTTTGATAGGCTTGCCCCTGCCGGGAATTCGCTGGATGACACCATCGGCCTGCTGCCATCCTTTAGTTGTATCCAGCAGGCCTAACTCGCCCATCCGCGGCACTCCGTGATACCCGGCGATAACGGCTATAATCTTAGTTGGAGCTCCGGGAATACCGCGTGGAAAATAGAGTGCGTTCGGCCAATAGGAATTGCTTCCATACACCGCCCGCTGACCGGTGCCGTCGGGATTCATCACCATCAAAGGGCGCAGATAAATATGCATAGGCCCCGTGTAGTCCCATCGGCTGAAGATTACCTGGCCCGTGGGCAGCACAGATGGATGAAGGTCGAGGTCCTGGTCGAAACACAACTGCCGCATGTTACCGCCGTCGGCATCCATCAGGTAGATACTGCACGCCCGTTCTTTGCCGTGCCAGCAGGGGACGCCCGTGTATGAGGCGGTCGAGGCAAAGACGATGCGCCCATCGGGCAGATAACAGGCATCAAAGTTGTCCACGTACCCCACTGCTTCGGGTTGCGAAGCAAGTCGGCGGGGGCGAAGCAAGCCGGCGGGGGTTCGCGATACCTGCCGCAGGCCGCTGCCGTCGGTTTTAATCTCGAAAATTTGCCAGTTGCTGCCCTTGGGCATAGTGAAAAGTAGCCGGTCGGCATCGAAGTGCAGGTCGATTTCGCCAACGAAACGTCCCCCCGATGGTCGAAAGAGTGTTTGTAATATTCCATCAGGACGAACAGGTGCCAGCACCGCAATTTCGTTGTCGTAGCCGGTCCGCTCGATGCCCGAATTGCACTTGTGGTTAACGGGCAGACCGAGTTGTCCTCGCTTGCGTTTGAGCAGCAGCAGCTTCTTAAAATCAAGCAGCGGGTTGGAAAGCAACGCATCGTACCGCAGTTTATTGAGGTCGTGCGCGAGTTT
>DAOVFI010000324.1 GCA_030673005.1 Planctomycetales bacterium | reverse complement strand
GGACGATTCCCCTGGAGACAGGCGTCCGCAAAAAAACCGTCACGGGCGCCGAAGCACAGTTGGCCTGGAACCTGACGCGCACCTCCGACAATAGCGTTCTTTCGACGCTGAATCCGAATTACGAATCGACTGTCTCGCTGCAACTGACCCAGCCGCTCCTCCGCGGCGCCTGGCCGAAATATAACCTCGCCGGACGGGAGATTGCACAGATAGGCCACAAGATCACCGGCGCACAATTCCGTCAGAAAGTCGAAGAAATTGTCGCGGATGTTCAGCGGACTTATTGGATGCTGATGCAGGCCAGACGTGAGTCGGAGATACAGGACCTCCTGCTGAAAAAAACGATTGAGACGCGCGACCGGGTCATCGGGCGGAAGGACCTGGACGCCACCGCCGTGGAGATAAAACAGACCGAGGCCGCCGTTGAGACCCGACGCGCCACGCTCATCAGAACCAGGAAGATAATCTTCGATGTACAGGACCGGTTGGCGCGAATGTTGGCCGATGCAAGGATGAGTCCGATACGGCGTTACGTCATTATTCCGACCACGCCGCCGGTAACGAGCAAGGTTGACGTCGATTCGACCGATCAACTGGTCAATGCCCTGCGCCACAGCCCCATGCTGGAGCAGGCCCGTCTGGCGATTACCGCAGCCGACGTTCAGGTCCGCGTTGCGAAAAACGAGACGCTGCCGACTCTGAACCTGACGGCCTCGATCGGCTCTCAGGGATTATACGGCGTAGGGGGCAAGGCCGCCGGTGAAATGATGACATTCGACTATCTGGACCACAGCGTCGGCCTGATGTTCGAGTACCCGCTGGGCAACCGCGCCGCAAACTCGTTATTGCGGCAGCGAAAATTCGAACGCCTGAAATCCGTTACGGAATTGCAGAATGCCGCCGACCAGGTTGCGATAAGCGTTAACGAGATTATCCGGCAGATAAATACCGCGTTCGAGGAAATGAAGGCCTGCAAGGCGGCGGTTGAGGCCTCGCTCGCCCATTTGAAGGCGCTGGAGGATACCGAGCGCATCCGTGGCCGGCTCACGCCGGAATTCCTCCAACTGAAACTCGGCTCGCAGGGAACGCTCGCCGCGAACCAACGGGCGGAAAACCAGGCAATCGTCGATTTCAACGCCGCACTGGCAAGACTGGCGCAAATCACCGGAACAAGCCTCAAGCAGAAAAACATCAAACTCGCCGTCGAAGAAAGTAGCCGGTAGTCGGTAGCCGGTAGCCAGGAATACCGGAATAACGGAGGACCGGAAAACCTGTTTTCCCGCCGCCGGTACGGCGACGGGTAGGCAATTCAAGAAGAAAGGTGGGATTTCCCGCCTGCCTGCAGGCAGGCGTCCCAGCCTGCTGCTGTTGACGGAAAGGGGCACTTGTTATGAAAGTAATAAGAGTTTCACTGGCAGTGTTACTTATGGCGGGGGCAGTTGGATGTGACCCTACGGCAATCTCGTTTTCTCCGGATGGCAGGCAGATCGCCCTTCTTACCACCCAGGAGCACGCCGTTAGTGGTGTGGAGAGCCGGCGCTATACCACCCGCCTGGTTGTCGTGACCATCGCGGACAAGAAGGTCCGCGTCCTGGATAAGACCGACGGCGACGTGTTTTCCAGCCCCGCGTTCCGGCCGGACGGCAAGGCGGTGTGCTATCTATGGATTCCCGTGCTTGACGATGAGGACAAACGTGATCGCCGGACGCAATTAATTGCCAGGCGCGCCGTTGCCTTGTCGTCCAAAAGCGACGAGATTCGCAAGGAATGGGGTATGGGCAGGTCCTCCGGCGAATTCAGCAAGGATATTGTCCAGCCGCTGATAGTCGGCAAGCCAATCACCAACCCGCCCCTTGCCAACTCCTACAGACTTGCGATGATCCTGTTGGGCGGCGCTCCCCAGAGGGCCACCCTGATCGTCCGTAACGTCTCGACGGGTAAGATAATCTCTGAAACGCCTCTTTTGTTACCTATCACCAACATCATCGAATCCAAAGGCGCCAAAGAGGTAGCCGCGAGCATCCGGCCTCAGTACAGCCCCGACGGCAAACGGATTTACCTGTGTGACGGAAATCTTCTCCTGGCGATAGGTCCGGCGACGGGAGTTGTGAATGTGCTGGCAGCCCCTGCCGAAAAGGCCAGACTTTCACCGGACGGTAAAACAATGGCTGTGTACCAGAAAGGGGCAATCGGCTTTATCCAACTCAACCGGGGCGTAACTGTTCACAAGAAATTCGATGCGAAATATGTGCTGGGACTTGCATGGAAGGATAATCAGACCGTCCTGGTCGCGGCGCCGGGGCCGAGAAACGATAAAAATAACGACGGATTAAAACTGGAGATATATCCTGTCAAGTCCGACGGCGACACCTTGAAACCAATGTACATCAGCCTGCCGAAGAAGCCGGAACCGTTACCATTGCCGCATTATCTCGCGATCTCTCCTGATGGGCGGTACATGGTGGCTGCGTTTAGTAGTTTCGTGCTGTTCCTGGATGGGCGCGGCAAGGTCCTCAAGACAGTGATTCCGAAAAACGGTTTTCTCGTAGCGCCCGCGTTCTCTCCTGACGGGAAGACCGTAGCCATGAAACACCTGAACACCTCTGAGCGAAAGGAGCCGGGTTCCAGTGCAGGTTCTATCAGACTGTTCAGCCCGGAAGGCAGGGAACTCCTGGTGATACCGGAGCCTGAGTGGCCCAAGAGGCTGGGGGGCATTCCCAAGCCCAAGCCCCTGAAGACCGGACCCGCACTTTACCAGCCTCCGGGAAACAAGACGCTCCTCGTGCTGGTCGATTACGGCTCGGGCCGGGATGAGAAGACGGCCATGATGTTCACTGCGCGTCTCAACAAGAGGCTGTTGGCCCACAAGATCGTCAAAAAGGTGGTCTCTGTTGACGAAATAACGGCATACCGAAAGGCGGGGCGGGACCCCGACCGGAGTGCGATGCGAAAGGCACTTGGAGCCGACATGATACTTTGGGTGGCGCTCAACAGTTTCCCTGCCAGCAAGGAGTACACCAAGCAATTCCGGCGGATAGCGCCCTCGGTCAGGATCTGGCTGCTCGGGCCTTCGCGACAGCTTTGGCCTGCGGACCCGATCTCGTCAGGCTACAAGGTCAGTGTGTCGATTCCGTTGGGCAAAGACCCACTGCCCGAAAAGACCGAAAACGCCCTTCGTGAACAGGCATGGGACCGGCTGGCGGAAAAAATCTGCCGATGTTTCTACGATAGTAGCCGGTAGATAACCGGAATACCGAAAAACAGAAAAGAAGGTGGGATTATTGCGACGCATCATAGTTGAAATTGCGCTCGTGTGCTGCATTACCCTTGCCGTTGGTTGCGACAAGGCCTGGCAGGCATACGAGACCATTGAGATTGGTTCACCGGTACCGGTGGAAAACCTCCTGTCGCGCGAAGGTCGGA
>DAOVFI010000742.1 GCA_030673005.1 Planctomycetales bacterium | reverse complement strand
GCAGGCCCGGCATTCCATCTACGGCTGATTCGACAACGAAGCGCCGGGACTCCGCTGCGCTCCGTCCCGGCCTACGGTTACTTTCTTCACATTGACAATTTCCTCTGCCTGCCGGCGTGCATTCTTATCGGCGGCGAGGATGGTTTCCAGATTTATTTCGGCTGTTGGCGGCGTCCGGTTCAGGACTTCCCGGACAATCTCGACGATTTCGCCGAATTCGATCCTGCCGTTTATGAACGCCTCGACGGCGGCCTCGTTTGCAGCGTTCAGGACGGCGCCGGCGGTCCCGCCGCTACGAACGACCTCGTATGCCAGTTCGAGGGCGGGGTATCGCTGCGCATCGGCAGGTTCAAAATGCAGTACGCCCGCCTCGGCAAGGTCCAGCAGCGGCGCAGACGGGCGGGGCGGCCTGTGCGGATAATGCAGAGCGAAGGCGATCGGCGTGGTCATCGACGGGCGGGACATCTGCGCCAGCACGCTACCGTCGGAAAACTCCACGCATGCGTGCACGATGGATTCGGGATGGACGACGACCTCGATCTGCTCGACGGTAAGGTCGAACAGCCAGTGCGCCTCGATTATCTCCAGGGCCTTGTTCATCATTGTGGCCGAGTCGATCGTAACCTTCCGGCCCATCTGCCAGGTGGGATGATTCAGGACTTCAGTGAGCGTCGCGTGGCGGACTTTTTCCGGCGTCCAGGTGCGGAACGGTCCGCCCGAGGCCGTCAGTATTACGCGGCGTACGTCGCGCGGGTCGTGTCCGAGGAGACATTGAAAAACGCCGGAGTGTTCGCTATCGACGGGAAGGACGTTGATTCCCGCTTCGCGCGCCGCCGGAATGATGATCGCCCCGGCCATTACCAGCGATTCCTTGTTGGCGACGGCAAGGTCCGCGCCGCATTCGATGGCCGCCAGTGTCGGGTCCAGTCCCGCAGTGCCCACCACCGCCGTCAGGACAATATCGGGCCTGACGTGAGCGATCAGTTCGCTCATTGCCTCCGGCCCGCTCATCAGGATAGTTCCGCCCGGCAGGGCCGAAGCCAATTCCCCGACGGCAGCCGGGTCGGCGATGGCGACGGCTTCGG
>DAOVFI010000332.1 GCA_030673005.1 Planctomycetales bacterium | reverse complement strand
CTTTCCTTGGTGGCACAGGTTTGTAACCTGCGCGGCTTACACAGGTTGCAAATGTGTGCGGCTTACACAGGTTACAAACCTGTGCCACCGTGCAATATCATTTGCCCGTCCGGTTTACCATCCGAACCATCGACGTCCTCTACCGCGACCTCGGCCCCGGCCAAAACCTCCGCCTCGACCGAACCCAAATCCTCGGCCGAACCTTCCGAACGGTCGGGCTCCAATAGGGGCGTAACCCGCACCGTAGCCGTAGGGCGTCATTCCCTGCGCGTACGGCATTTGGCCGTAGGCCCCGACGAAGGGACCAGCAAAGCCTCTGCCCGCTACCGGATTCATGTAACCGGGTACAGGATACCCGGCACAATATCCAGCCGCCCGGCCAGTCATAGGCCCCATTCCAAGCGGTCCTGTTCCATTACCTGCCGGCATCGTTATCACCACCTTTCCTTTTTCTCTGAAGGTTTTTGCTTCTTGTCCACTGCGTTCGGCGACATCCCGGTCCAGCGGAGGAGCAAGAGAATCCTCATCCGGGATTTTCAACACGCAGTATCCCATTCCGCGACCCGTCATCGGGCCTTGTCCCAACGGTCCTGTCCCATCAAATCGTGGCATTGCTGTTACCCGCTTGCCTACATCCAATGTCCTTCGACGTTCGCCTTGCCGACGCACTCGAGTTTACCGGCCTCGAACTGCTCGACTGCGTCGGCGACCGTCCCGGTCGCACCGATATAGACCTTGACCCCGCCGGCCTGGAGTGTGTCGAATGCCTTCGGGCCGGTATTACCGGTAATCACCGCCTCGACGCCGAGATCGACCACGTTTCGACCCGCCTGGATTCCGGCGCCTTGAACGGCATTGAGGTTCTGACTGTTGTCGTGCGCGGAAAACTCGCCCGTTTCGGTATCCGCGACTACAAAATATTTCGCCCGGCCAAATCTGGAATCAACCTGGCTGCTCGGTTCCGCTCCCTGCGATGTTATTGCTACCTTCATAGTAAGTCTCCTTATGTTCTGAATCCGCCATGTCCACGTCCGCCGCCGCCGCCGCGGCCTCTGCGTCCTCTGCCAAAACCACCGCCTCTGCCCCGGCCGCCCCTGAACGCCACCGGCATAACCGGACCGCCCTGGATCAGGAGCGCCTGGCCGTGCGTGAGAAACTGAGCAATTTTGCCCCGGGCCGATGCCAGTATCCGCGTTACGGTCGGGCGGGAAACGCCCATCCGACCGGATACTGTCTCCTGGTCCAAACCTTCACCGTCGATCAGGCGAATCGCCTCGAACTCATCTATCGTGAGGTTGACCCACTGAAGAGCGGCGACGGGTACGCCGGCCGGTTTATAGACCGTTACGACCGGTTGACCTGACACTATCCGTTGTAATCTGGGCCTGGGCATATCTATCTCGTTATGAACCTACGTTCATAATAACATCGGTCCAGAGGCTTGTCAACTGTAATGACATTTTTTTTTCGGTGGACGGTGAACCATCGGTTATCGGCCTTAAACCGCCCGGCCTGCGGGAGAGGCGCGAAGACATGAAAGTTTATTTACTACACCCCTTGACAAACGTATCTGACATGTGGAGAATATATAGAGAACAGAAGGGCCGGCGGGTGATTTCGTGGAAGCGTTTCCCGTCCCGTCGGTCAGGCCCGGCTGGCAGCCGGGCGTATTTGCAGGAATCACGGGGCAGTGGCATATCTTTGCGAGATTCTTCGTCTTTCACAAGTAATCCTGGATTACGATTTATTTCATTTGCCTGCGTGCCTTTCGCAAATCCGACACGCCAGTAAGTAAAAGGAGCCGACACATGGCTACCGGAACAGTAAAATGGTTCAACAACACCAAGGGATTCGGATTCATCACCTCAGAGGACGGAACGGATGTCTTCGTCCATCACACCGACATACAGTCTGAGGGCTTCAGGTCGCTGGAAGAAGGCGACGCCGTGGAATTCGAGATTATCCAGGGCGAAAAAGGTCCCAAGGCTACCGAAGTACGCAAAACCTAAAGACTCACCGGGCGAACAAGGAGCAGGCGGGTGAAGCAAAGAAGCATCACCGTAATGGGTGGCGGTCATGGTGCGCGCACTGTGGCCGCCGACATGTCGCTGGCGGGGCATAAGATAACCCTCTTCGAGTATGAGCGGTTTCACGCAAACGTCGCCGCCATCTTCGAGACGAAGACGATAGGGATATCCGGCAAGGCCCGTGAAGGCTCGGCCAGTATCCACCGAACGACCCACGACGTCGCCGAGGCGCTGGATGGGGCCGAGATGATTATCATCGTCGTCCCTTCGCTGGTGCACCGCGTCTATGCCGAAACCCTCGCGGGGCATCTGCGGGACGGGCAGCACGTTGTGCTGGTTCCGGGGACGTTCGGCAGCCTGGAATTCATCACCGAAGCAAGAAAGCACGGCTGCAAGGCCGATATAACTGTTTCGGAACTCGATACGCTGCCGTACGCCACGCGGATCCAAAGTCCGGCCTCGGTTCGCGTGTACCACAATCTGACGACCTTCGGCATGGGCGTCTTCCCGGCAGCGCGGACCGACGAGGTCTGCGACATCTTCAAAGACCTGTATCCCGGCGTCTTGAAATATCGCGACGTGCTCGAGGCCGGGCTTTCCAACTGCAATCCGATAATCCATCCACTCGGCGTCCTGATGAACGCCGGCAGGATCGAATACTCACGCGGCCAGTTCTGGTACTACGAGGAAGGAATAACGCCTTCGACCGCCAGGGCGATGGAGGCCATGGACGACGAACGCATAGCCATCGGGAAAAAACTGACGCTCGACCTGCCCCGCCAGTCCGAAGCGCTCCACGCCGTCGGTTACGGCCCCAGGGGCGACCTGTGGGAAGTCCTCAAGGGCAGCAAGGGTCTCACCCCCATCAAAGGCCCGACGACTCTCTCGAACCGGTACGTTACCGAAGACATCCCCATCGGGCTGGTCTGCTGGAGCCAACTCGGCGAGATGCTCGGCGTGGCGACACCTCTGATGAGAGCGACGATCGAACTGGGCATCGCCGTAGCCGGTGTGAATTACTGGCAAACCGGCAGGACGCTTGAGCGATGCGGCATCGCCGCAATGACGTCCGATTCGCTCTGCGAATACACCCGCACGGGCACACGCGAGTAGCGAGTAGGCCGGGACGGAGCGCAGCGGAGTCCCGGCGATTCACTGGGAATAAGGGGAAGGAGCACTTACGGTGTGAATTCGCCGTCCTTGCGGAAGCGGCTGATTGTGGTGTGGTCGGGCGACTGGTTTGCCGTGATGACCTTGTACGCCACGTCCGTCTGGCAGGACCTCTCGATCGTGAGTGACATTTTTT
>DAOVFI010000113.1 GCA_030673005.1 Planctomycetales bacterium | reverse complement strand
CAGGCGCCGAACGGTTATTCGCAACAACCCTGCCCGATCTGCGGGGGTAAGGCGTTTCGCTGGGACTGGCTGGAGAGCGGGTTGTACGGCCTGGGTAAAGGCCCAGCCGCCGCGGAGCAGCACAAGTGGATTAAAATCAAGACGCGGTTCGGTGAATTCGTGGGCCTGCGCGCACGCCTGTGCGAAAACTGCGGGCACGTGGATTTGTTTGTCCCAAAGACAGAGGAATCTAAAGACTGACTGGAGAAAAACATGGACGCCATGGAAGCAATTCTTTCGCGCAGGAGTATCCGCAAGTACACCAACCAGGCCGTACCCGAGGAGATGATAAAGGCGCTGCTGGTAGCAGCCATGAGCGCACCATCGGCGGGCGATCAGCGACCCTGGCGATTTGTAGTGATAGACGACCGCCGGATTCTCGATGAGATAACTACGTTTCATCCATATTCGGCGATGCTGAAAGAGGCGCCGGCGGCAATCCTGGTCTGTTTCGACGAACAGTTGGTGGAATTGGAAGTAGTCAAGAAGGATCCCTGGTGGGTTCAGGACTGCTCAGCGGCTACGGAGAACCTCCTCATTGCAGCCCAGGCAACAGGTTTAGGGGCGGTCTGGTTGGGGGTTTTTCCCGGAGACGAACGAGTCGTCAATTTCCGAAAACTGGTGGGCGCGCCGGATCACATTACACCTTTTTCCCTTATTTCGCTCGGCTTTCCGGCTGAACAGAAGCCGAGGGAAGATCGATATGACGATTCAAAAGTTCGTTACAATCGGTGGTAATACCGGCAGTTGGAGTGCAATGTGAGCGACGAATTGACATCCGCGCAGCGAAAGAGCCTCCGCTCTACCGGTCGGACGAGGAAGCCGGACGTTATCATCGGAAAGGCCGGCATTAATCAAAGTGTTCTGTCTCACATTCGCCGACAACTGGACAGGCGGGAACTGGTTAAAATACGGATACCGGCTTCTGGCGCCGCCGGACGCACCGACGCGGCAGAGGAAATCGCCGACAAAACCGGCGCGACGCTCGTGGACCTGGTCGGGCGAAATGCGCTGCTGTATCGACCCAACGACAATCTACCCGACGAAAAACGCATTCACCTGCCATAGCGTCAGCGGCTCGCCTTTTCAATAGCGGCGGGTCGGCAGTTGATAGCGGCGATCACCTTCGGGTCAAACTTCATCTTTCGGCCGTAGGTCATCAGACCGTTGACTTCCTGCTCGATGTCGTACAACTGCGTGTAGCAGAATCCACACATCTTCGGGTGCCGCAGCAGGGCCGTGGTGAGTTTGCGGTATCGTTCGATGAACTCGGTCTTGCTTGCCGGTCTTTGACCGTATCCGAAGGCGTGGTCATCCTTTCTCTGGCCCGGATTCCACCAGATGCCGCCGTATTCGCTGACGAAGTACGGCTGCCCGGTCCAGGGAGCGCATTCATCAAAGTTCCGGAAGGGCTTGCCTCCCCCGGCGAAGTCGGCGAAGAGTGCGGCAAATTTCCGCCCGTCCTGCTCGTAGCAGTGGCAGTCGTACACGTCGGTCTCAAAATGGTCGTAGCCGCTGGAGTCGATCACCGGTCGGGTCGGGTCGAGCGTCTTTGTCAGGAGGTACAAATCACGCAGCATCTGCGGGTCGCGCCAAAGGCGGGTTTCGTTCATCGGGCACCAGCCGACGATAGCGGGATGGTTGAAATCGCGCCTTACCGCCTCGGTCCACTCGGTCGCCAGGCGCCGCATCGCCTCACCGTCGGTCCGGTCGATACCCCAGTCGGCGAACTCGCCCCACACCAGGTATCCCAGCCGGTCCGCCCAGTACAGGAATCGCGGCTCGAAGACCTTCTCGTGCAGCCGGGCGCCGTTAAAACCCAGAGACTTGGACAGGACGATGCCGCGCTTCAGGTCGGCGTCTCGCGGCGCGGTGTACAGGCCGGTCGGATAATAACCCTGATCCAGCACCAGGCGTTGGAACACCGGTCGGCCATTGAGCAGGATCGCCGGCGGGTCCAAAGAGACGCTTCGCAATCCGAAATAACTACCGACGCTATCGACCAGGCCGCCGGAGTCGCGCAGCGTTAGTTCCAGGTCGTACAGAAACGGATCGTCGGGGTCCCACAGGCGGACGTGATCAAGATCGACCGTGCACGCCGCCGAAGCCGCCGCCGCGGTGGTGGAGGCTCGACCCACAACCCGTCGGCCGGCGCGGACCTCCACCGACAATGTCAGAGAATCGCTCGGCGAGTCGATGCCGGCCTCGATGTGAATCCGTCCGGCGATGTCCGGGATCATCCGCAGCGACTTGATGAACGACCGTCCCACCGGTTCGATCCAGACGCTTTGCCAGATGCCCGTGACGCGCGTGTAACGACAACCGTGACTGGCGTATTGCATGGACTGCTTTCCGCTGGGCTGGAGCCTGCTGCGCGTATCATCGACGGCGCGGACCACCAGCAGATTCCGCCCCGACCGAATCGCGCCGGTTATCTCGCAGGAAAAAGGCGTGTATCCCCCACGGTGGAATCCCACCTGCCGACCGTTGAGCCAGACCGTCGCCTCGTAATCGACCGCGCCGAATTGAAGCAGTATCCGCCTGCGCCTCCACGCCGCCGGCACGGAGAAATTCCGGGCGTACCAGACGCACGGCATGAATTCCCGCCTTCCGATGCCGGCCAGGCGGCTCTCCGGCGCGAACGGGACGATGATTTTCTCATCCAGCCTCGGCCGCTCCTGCCAGCCGAGGGCCTCGCCGTTACCGGCGGCATCGAGGCCGAACGACCACGGGCCGTTCAGACAAAGCCATTCGGCGCGGACAAACTGCGGGCGGGGATACTCGCTTCGGGGAATAGATTCTTTCCGCGACATCTGCATACTCCTTCCTTTATGGTTCATGCACCGGGACGGTGATAATACTGCAATCCGCAACGTAATGGGTAGTAGTACTCTGTCAAATTTCAATTTGTGGGTGGCACAGGTTTGTAACCTGTGCGGTTGACACAGGTTTTTCCTGCTTGGCGCGGCGGGGCGGGAACGGTAAAAAAGCCTCAACACGTGAAGACTAAGACAGTCAAATTGCTCTACGGCGCCGACGGGATGGTCCTTCGCGTGCCGGTCGGCGCTGCGGTTCTGGAAGGCAAGGACATCCCGGCGGTTACCGAGCCGACCTCGGCGGTGGCTGAGGCGTTGAAAAATCCCATCGATTCACCACCGCTGGCCGAACTCATCGAGCAAAAGCGACCAAAGACAGTCGCGATAACGATTTCCGACATTACACGCCCCGTTCCGAACAAGGTTTTTCTCCCGCCGATGCTGGATACGCTCAACGCCGCGGGCGTGTCCGATTCGCAGATCGTCATCATCATCGGCACGGGCATGCACCGGCCAAGCACGCCGGAAGAACTCGAGATACTCGTCGGCGGGGATATTCAGTCGCGAATTGAAGTAATCGACCACACCGCCGATAAGCCCGACACGCTGGTCAAAGTCAGCGATGGTTCGACTATGCTCACCACAGGCGGTTCGCCCGTGTCGGTCAATCGCCGCTTCGCCGAGTCCGACTTCAGGATCGTTACCGGTTACATCGAGCCGCACTTCATGGCCGGTTTTTCCGGTGGGCGAAAAGGCGTCTGCCCGGCGATGGTCGATCTCGCCGCCATCGAGCGGTTCCACGGCTACGAGGCTCTTGCCGACCCGCGCGCCGACGCCGGCGTCCTCCAGGATAATCCCTGCCACGAAATCGCGCTGCGGATCGCCCGAACGGTCGGCGTGGACTTCCTCTTCAACGTCGCTATCACGCGCGACAGGCGAATCGCAGGCATCTACTGCGGCGACCTGGCGGCGGCACACCTGGCCGGTTGTAAAGACGTGGCCGAGTGGACCTCGGCGTCCATCGAGGGCGTCTTTGACCTGGTGATTACGAACAGCGGGGGGTATCCGCTGGATGCGACTTACTACCAGGTTGTCAAAGGCATGTGTGGGGCGTTGCCGGCCCTGGGACCGGATTCAACCTTGCTGATTGTCGCCGGCTGCTCGGAAGGACTCGGCGAGGACGCCTACGCCGAACTGCTCCTGTCCTACGGCGGCGAGTGGCGGCGATTCCTCGCCGACATCGCCGAAGCCGACCATATCAGACCGTTCCAGTGGGACCCACAGATGCGAGCCCGCGTTCTGGAGCGGATAGGCATCGAAAAACTCCGGTTCGTCAGCGACGGTATCGAACCGGAGACACAGAAGCGGATATGGGCAACACCGATCCTTGGCCACGGCGACGCCCGGACTCGCGCCCAACGGGCCATTGATGAATTCGTTACCTCCAACCCGACCGCCCGAATTGCCATAATCCCCGACGGGCCTTACACGATGCTGCGGCGTCAGAACTGATCCACTGCGTGGAAGAAGTGAGGCCTGACCGGAAACATTTCATCCAGTATCGCCACCGACCTGCCGGACGCTTTGAGTATCCCATTCGCCGCCAGGGCTGAAGCGTTGCGATAGCCGTAGATAAGTTGCGCCAGCGCCCATTGCGGCATCCGCACTGAAGGTCCGTTAGTAGGTTCGCCAACCTTCAATCGTCCAGCCGACCATGAAAGGCCTACGTTGTCGAGGTTCGTTCGTATATTCAACCGGCCGGAGCCGTGCGTTCGCGGACCGAGGTCGGCGGCGATTGCCTTAAGGGTGGCGGGGATGTTAATCATCCGCACCATGCCGCTGCCGTCGCGTCGGTATTCGACTTCCTTTCGAACGCCCAACGGCAGGCAGAAACCGATAAACGCATCATCTTCCGGCAGGATAAACTCGACCTGCTCGAGCCGCTGCCGCCAGGCGATTTTCCCCGCCGCCCGGAGAATGTCCCCAAAGACCGCCGGCGTGGTGAAGCCGACTTCCACGATCCTGGCCTTGAGAGGTTCTCCGTCATAGACGAAGTAACCTGCCGCCTTTCCGGTCTTATCGAGCGCCATCCTGCAAACGGCCTTGACTCCCCACTGTATGCCCTTGCGAAAGGGCGCCCAGTGTTTCGGGTCGCGGAATACAGGTCCGGTTCGGCCGGCGTTGTTTCTGTGATACATCGCAAGGGCGGCCTTGAGGTATCTGGGGCCGTAGTCGGCGAATCTGTAACCCGTCGGGGTAACGAGTTCGGCGTCGCGGACGGCTATCCTGAAACAGACGTGTCCGAACGCCACGGCGTAGCCGAACTTCGGATAGAAATCCCTGATCCCGAACAGCATCGTAACGTCAAAACCTTCCCGCCGCATCCAGCGCAGCGAATTGACCATTATCCGCCGGGCATAGCCTTTGAATCTGTGGTTTTTGTGCGTCTCGACGCCGGCGATGCCTGCCATGCGGAGCGTTTGCGAGCCGATCTGCTGGCGGAAATCGACGATCTCCACGCTGCTGACGGCCTCGCCGCCGACCATGAGGGATAACTTATGCCGCTTCGGCGGCATGGCGGCTACCTCAATGTCGGCGTCCGGGGACCTGTCCAGGTCTTCACGATCCGCTGCCGGCGGAAGGAACTGCCGGCGATTTTCGGCAATTACATCGTCTGTCCCGCTGACGCGGCGAACCTGCCTGTCTTTTCTGGATGTCCTTTTCGATTTCGACACTTGTGACCCTTTGTGATTCTGCGCGGCAGCTCACTATTTCCCATACCTCTCCCGCAGCCAGCCGACCCTCTTCCAACTACCCCATTCCCCCAGGCGAGTAACCTTATACTTGCTGCAAAATCGCTCAAACTGCGAGATAGCCTCCTCGCGCGTGGCGGGGAAAGGCCAGGATTGCTTCGCCTTGCGTGCCGCTTCCCTCATCTCCGGCCAGCGGATGGCCGCGACGTAAAGCACGCTCATATGCGCAACCTTCACACGCTCCAGCACTTCGGGCTTGTCGGCAACGGCCCGTTCGGCCTCCCGGAAAAGCCTCCCGGCAGCGAGAATCACCGCCGGGGTAAGGAAAGGCGCGTTGTGCGGTGAAACGTAACATCGCATGTAGAAATCCTTCCGCTCGACCTCGTCGTGAATAAGGTTGAGGTACTTCTCTATGAAAGGTGCAGCCTCTTCGTAGTATCCTGCCAGGAATTCCTTAATCAGTTTCTTCTCGTCGGTCTGCGGATTCCACATCAGTTTGGTCAGTACCCACGCCCGCAATTCAGCCATTTCGCCCCCGCGGTGGCGGTTGCCCTGTTCATAGATGCCTTTGACCCCGTGTTTGACAAAGAAACGCAGGTTCGGCCCGAGCACTCGCAGGTTCGGGTGCGGCAGAAGGAAGTACTCGAAGTTGGTTACATAGTCCCATATGTACAGACGTTTGCATATCTTCGACCAGCCGACGATGTCGTCGTGGAAAGTGCGGTTCTTCACGTGGGTCAGAGGGTGGGCGAAGGAGCATCTGTGGCTGCACAGACGCACGATAACGTTGCGGCGCGGCTTCGTGATTCGAGGCGGTCTCTGACTGTACTGATAAGCCAGCGTGCTGACCAGCACGTTGGGATGGTCCTTTTCTATGGCCTCGGCGACGGCGTTGGTGAACCGCAGGATCGGCCCGGAAGGACGATTTCCCTCTGCGCGTTCGACAGCCAGGCAGCGCGGGCACAGGCAACGACGGGTGTTGTCATCCTGAGAGACCGATGTGATCCTCGCCTCCGGCGACTCGTCAAGCCACTTCTTTACCTGCTTGATAAGGAAGGCCTGCATCTGCTTGTTGGTAAGGCACAACTGACTCTTCTGGCCCACGCGTTTACCATTAATTTCGGCGAACCAATCCGGATGTTCCTTAAAATGCTTCTCCGGCGGCACCAGCCGGCCAAAGGTGTGGACCCAGCCCTTCCAGGCAATCCTGCCACCCCGCTTTTCGTCGATGCCGCAGCCGTTTTCCTTGTTGCGGACCGCCCAGTCCGAATCGCGGGCGTAAGACGTGCGGCGATATTCGAGAACCGGCACGTAGCGGACGTTCAAGGAGGGAATCTTCAGCGTCGGTTTGCTGGGGATTCTGCTTACTTTCGGCGTCCACCACCGGCAGCCCACCTTATCTTCCAGAAAGGTGTACACGGCGTAGAGCGTTCCCCTCGGCGAGCCTGGACCGCCGGTGAGGATCAGATGCGGCGGGCGGGTTTGAATCACGATGCCTTCGGCCCCAAGGCCTTTCAGATTAATCTTCGGATTCAACTTCAGCGCGGCGGCAGGCCCGACGGCGATCTTCGCGCCTGCGCCGGCCTTATCGACGGGTCTAATCGGGAACTTCTGACCTATGACTTGCCCGAGAAACCTCGCCAGTTCCCCGGCGGCATGGTGTTCGGGGGCCGAAGCATCCTTGCCGACCACAATGACGTATTCGCTTCGGCCTTTCGTAGCGAGCGTCAGACCGGCAGGTTCCGACAAAGCCGTCCCGGCCAGGAAAAATATACAAATCACACCAAGTGTCATTCTCATCGTCTCATCTCCCTATTCAGTTCGTAGTTTGTAGGCGGGTGGCGTGGTCGC
>DAOVFI010000664.1 GCA_030673005.1 Planctomycetales bacterium | reverse complement strand
CTTCAGTGTGTCGATATTGAACGCCACCAGTTGGGCGGTCCGTTCGGTCGAGGGTGTCGATTTCTGATCGGCGTATATATGGGTAGCAAAGTAAATTTGACGAGCGGCGGGATTGATTACCAGTCGTCCGGGTGTCTGATTTGGCACGATGTTTCGCCAGACGCGAATCTCACCGGTCCGCGGATTGATCCTGCTCAAGGCCCCGCCCAGCCGGCCATACTTGGCGCTGGAGGTCATCCAGACGAACCGCCCGTCATGGACCATCGACCTTGGCCTCATCTGTTCGTGCCCGACCTTCGCAAGAACGCGCGGGTTGTCGGGCCAGGAGGCAGGGGCCTTCGGGTCGAATGCGGTAACAGTGCATGTTGTGTAACTGCCCATCAGGAGCCTTGCGGTGGCCTTGTCCCAGACCATGCAGCATATCTGCCCGCCGCCCGGAGCGGCGCGGCCCAGGTCCCGGCCTTTGCCGGTCGCCAGGTCCATCTCCCAGAATCGCTGATTGATATAAGGTCCGCCAAAGGCCTTGCCGACCTGCGGAACGACGCACATCGCTTTGGTCTCCATCCGACCGGCCGAGTCGAGATTTCGCCGGAAGACCTTCCCGCTCCGCGTGTCGTAACGCATAAATCGCCCCGTACTCGTAAGGGCGCAGACGTATCGGCCCGACAGTGCGTGGAGTATTCCCCCAAAGCCGTCATCGATGAAACGTTTGCTCACAAGTTCCCAGTTTGACTTTGCATCGCCGGGATTGATTCGATACAGGTCGCCGCCGGGACCGAGCAGGGCGTAGATGTGCCCGCCGAGCAGGCATATCCGCCCTACCCCGCGCCCTTCCGGCGGGGCGATGCGGCGGGCCAACTCGAACGACGGATACCGCAGCACAAGGATTTCGTTATTGCACAGCAGCGCCAATCGCCCCGTATCCAGAAATGTCAGGCATCGCGTCAAGTTCTGTCCTTTGAGCACGTCGGGCGTGTGGGACTCCGCCTTCAACGTAACCGGGTCCAATAATATAAACCTGGCCTGGGGAACATTTACGCCCAGGAGGATCTTCCCGTCCGGACATTCCAGGACATTGTGGGCGTACAGGGCGGTCGGCTTGGCAGAATCCAAGGGCTTGAAGACCTTCAGTAGTTTCCGCTTCCGCCAGTTATAGACGCATGCCTGGGAAGGACTGGCCGACCAGATTACCAGCGAACCGGTAACGCATCCACCCCAGGTAATCCCTTGCATTTTGCCGCTGACGAGCACCTCGAAGCGGTCGGCCTTCGGGTCATAGACGGCAAGCGACCCGTTCCCACAGCCGAGGTAAA
>DAOVFI010000432.1 GCA_030673005.1 Planctomycetales bacterium | reverse complement strand
AGCCCTGGGACGCCAGGTTTTCATTGTCGTTCAAGCCCCGGATGGGGTGATCGTGAAGTTTCTGAGACCCACGAACGCCCCGATGGGGCTTGATCGTTGTTGTCATCATAACCCAGTGCTTGCCCGACTGGCGTCGGACTGCGCACTGGGCTAAAAACGATCGCCCCCTTTGGGGGCTAAACACGTACCCCCGCTAAAAGCGGGGGCCTGTTACAAAACAAGGAATCACACAATAAAAATATTCGTGTTCGCGTCGTTGGTGGCCTATATTAAAAAATATCGTGTTCACAGGCCCGACGATTAAAAAACGCACGAAATGGATTGCTGCCATCGTGATTGTCCTGACGGCGATGATGGTAACGTTTACTGGCTGGTATTGGCATTACACCCAAACGCCCGAATATAAGGCCCGGCAACTCATGTCCGAGTTGCGGGAACATTGTAGAGGTTCCGGCACAATAGAAGAATGGCTGATTGATCTGGGGATCTTGAAGGAAAAAGAGGGACGGGATCTCTCCGAAATAACAGAAGACTTAGTCGACCTTGGCAAACCGGCCGTTCCAACGCTCATCAAGGCATTGAACGATGAAGATATCGCCGTGCAGACATGTGCGGCTTCGATCCTGGTTGAGATCGGCCAGCCACCCGTAAAGGTTGTTCCGGTTCTTATACGGGCCTTGAAAGCTGAATCTAACGGCGTGCGGTGCATTGCCGTCGTGTCGTTGGGCGAGATATATCCGCCGGACAAGGAGGTCGTTTCGGCACTCATCCTGGTTTTAGAAGAAGATAAAGATGGCATGGTGCGTTCCATTGCCGCCGAGTTCTTAGGCAAGATGGGACCAACGGCCAAGGAGGCCGTGCCGGCGCTCGTTGAGGCAATGAAGGATGAAGAATGGGGTGGCGCTGCCGCTCTGGCCTTGGAAAGAATCGGTTCGGCGGCTGTTCCTGCTCTTGCTGAGGCATTGAAAGATAAATACTTCTATGCGCGCTTGTGTGCTGCCGGGATTCTGGGCGAAATCGGTCCGACAGCGAAGGAGGCCGTACCCGCGCTTATCCAGACTCTGAAAGATGAAGATTTCTGTGTGAGGAGCGAGGCCGTTGAAGCCCTTGGGAAGATTGGACCGGTGGCGAAAGAGGCCGTGCCTGCACTGACTGAAGCGCTGAAGGACAAGAATGAGCTGGTTCGTCAAACCGCTGCTGAGGCCTTGAAGCGGATTAAAGAGAAGGAGTTGCGTAATGAAAGCACTGGTTTTGGAACCGGACCTGGAACTGAACCTTCGCGAAATCGAGATTGACGAGCATCTCGGCCCGCGGGATGTGCGGATACAGATTCACACCGTCGGCATCTGCGGCAGCGACGTGCATTATTACAAGCATGGCCGGATGGGCCAGGCGGTGGTCGAATCGCCGATGGTTCTCGGACACGAGGCGGCAGGGACGATCATAGAGACCGGCCCGGAAGTCAAACACCTCAAGGTCGGCGACCGCGTCTGCATGGAACCGGGCATACCCGACCCGACCAGCAGGGCGGCGCGCCTGGGCAAGTACAATCTCGACCCGACGATGCGATTCTGGGCGACGCCGCCGACCCACGGCTGCCTCCGCCCGATGGTCGTCCACCCGGAGGATTACACCTTCGCACTGGGCGATAACGTCAGTTTTGCCGAGGGCGCGATGGTCGAACCGCTTGCGATAGGCATGCACGCAGCCGCCCAGGCGAGGATCAGGCCCGGCGACCTGGCGGTCGTGCTCGGGGCCGGGACGATCGGGGCGATGACGGCACTGGCGGCGCTGGCCGGCGGGTGCAGCCGGGTGGTGATTACCGACATCAGGCAGGCGAAACTAGACCTTCTGGCCGGTCTGGGGCCGATTACGCCCGTCAACGTTACCAGTGACAACCCGACCGAAGTGGTAATGGAAATGACCGACGGATGGGGCGCCGACATCGTCTTCGAGTGCAGCGGCAGCGACAAAGCAATCATGACAATGCTCGATCCGGTCTGCCCCGGCGGGCGGGTCGTGCTGGTCGGCGTGCCGGGCGAGATGCCGAGGTTCGACATCTTCGCCGCGCGGGTCAAGGAAGTAACCATCGAGAACGTAAGGCGCTACGCACACGTCTTCGACCGATCCCTGGCGCTGATGGCAGGCGGCAAGATCGACGTCAAGCCATTCCTGACCGACACGTTCGAGTTTGCCGATTCCGTCCGGGCATTCGAGTGGGCGGTCGAAATGCCCGAAACGTCCGTAAAGGCGCAGATAAAACTTCCGGTGAAATAGGAAAGGTGGGCCTGCGCTCCGGCCCAGCCTGCCTGCTCTAATCTTATCAGAATCGGACTTCGAATCCGGTGAATTGCCCCGTCGGTTCGGAGATGGTCTGTTCCGTCCGGCGGATGTAATTTCCCATTTGATTACGCAGGTCCAGAAGGAA
>DAOVFI010000606.1 GCA_030673005.1 Planctomycetales bacterium | reverse complement strand
GGCGGCGATCGGCGGGAGAATGTCGGTCGGCAGGTCCAGGTCGGCGAGGATATCGACCGCCCATTGACGCCTGACGGCATCGTACATCTGGGAGGTCGATGCGACGGTGCAGTCACTGCCGGCGATGCCGCACAGTCGCTGCCGAAGCAGGTCGGGGATGAACAACAGCGTTTTGGCGCGTGCCAGCAGTTCGGGGGCATACTCGACGGCTGCGGCCAACTGGCATAGGCTGGCGTGATCCTGAAACATCGAACCGGTCCGCCCGGCGAGTCTCTCCGCGCCGATCCGCTCGACGATCCGGCGACTCATGCCGGCGTTGCGGCTGTCGCGGTAGCATCTCGGGCGTTCGAGCAGTTCGCCGGCCTCGTCCAGCAGCGCGAAATCCACGCCCCACGTATCCACGCCGATGGACCTTAACCGCAGGCCTCGCCGCGACACGAGCCGCATCGCATGAATCATCTGTTCAAACAGCGAATCGATGTCCCAGAACAACCCTTCGTCCGTCTGCACCGGCGTATTGGGGAAACGGTATATCTCTTCCAGGCTGATGCGCCCGTTCGGTCCGGGCCGTCCCAGAAACGCCCTGCCGCTGGAAGCACCCAAATCAAATGCCAGATAAACTTGTCCATTCCGATAGTTCATTGTCGTCGTGATGACCCGTTCGCACCGGTTCAGTTATTCCTCCCGCCGCCCGGCCCGCGCAATGCCGACGACTAACCAGACTGTTGCATTACCTCAAAGACCGGCGGGGCTGTCAGTCCGTGGGCGTTGAGCAGGTACTCGTCGGTCCAGTCGTCGTGGTGTGGGCTGAAGTGATCCGGGCCGGTCCATCTGATCCAGGGCGTGTGCAACGGGCCGAGGATGTTCTTCCGACCGCCGATAACCTCGACACGAACTTCCCCAACCCCAGCGGCAAGTGCGCCGGTAATATCCGCGCTCATTGGCGGCCAGGGTAGTACGAAGGTTTCCTGACCAACGTGGACGGCGGCGGCGGTGCATTCGATCTCTGGAAGTGTCAGTCGGATGCGTTTTCCGGCCTCGACAGCAGTGCAGACCGAATCGGGAACGCTGATGCGATAATCGACGGCCCCACCGTAAAAATCCAGACCCTGCCCGACCCATGAACCGGCAGGCAGTTCCGTCGGCGGAACGGTCAGCGTGTAACCGTCGAAGGTCCGCTTCGGACCGCTCTGTCGAACGCCGAACGGACCGACAAGGTGCAACTCTTCCAGTTCCATCTCTGAACGATAATCGAACCTCAGCAGCAATTCGTTGTCGCCGTCCTTGACAGCGCCGCTGATGTCTATCGTCTTGAAGTCCTCATCGACCCACCACCCGACCGGCTCGGACCGGACCGTTTGCCCGTTGAGAAGGATTTCGAAATCTTCAGGCCTTTCGATAGCCGCGTGCAGGGACGCCGGCGTCTCGGAGACGTGGAAGTTGAAGGCTATTTCGCATCGGCCCAGTGGTTTCCTGTCGGCCCGGCCGGTGGCTGCAAGATACCACGGCTGGGAGCCGGCGCTGTTCCGCTTCGG
>DAOVFI010000076.1 GCA_030673005.1 Planctomycetales bacterium | reverse complement strand
ATGCCCCGCATGATTATGTTCTGGCAAAGGGCGAAGACGAGGAACGTCGGGACGGCTGCGATTATCAGCGACGCAAACACCACCCCCTGACCGCTTATCTGCTGGAGTCGAAACAACCAGACCATCAGCGTCCACATCTTCTCATCCTGGCAGATTAACATCGCATACATGAAGTTCGTATAGGCGCTTGTGAACGCACCGAGCGCGATGACCGCCAGGATTGGCTTGCTGAGGCTCATCGTGATCGACCAGAATATCCGCATCTCGCCGGCACCGTCGATGGCGGCGCTCTCGTACAACTCCTGCGGCAGCGAATCGAAGAAACCCTTCAGCAGGAAAATCCAGTAACCGTTGGCCAGACCCGGCAGGATCAGCGCCCAGAACGTGTTGAGCATGTTCAGGTCCCTCAGCATCAGGAAGACGGGTATCTGAGTAACCATCGGCGGGAAGGCCATCGTCAACATCAGCAGCAGAAGGACCTTGTAAGAGGACGGCGGTTTGTATCGGCTGAGCGCGTACGCAGCCAGCGGATTCACAATCAGCGCCGCGAGAATCGCCAGCGTGCAGTATATAGCGGTGTTGAGGACCCCCCTGCCGTGCAGCACAATGAAGTCGATAACCGTAATGTAGTTGCGTTTGACAAACTCCCACCGGAGCGAACCTGTCTTCCGCTTGAATGCGAGATAGTCGGCGTCTTGCTGCGGCGGGATGATCTCCAGCCGGTTTTTATAGGCCGTTCCGAGCGCCGCATTCATCTCGCCGATTGATTCGTACCTGCCCTTCAGGTAGTCGCGGAACATAAAGTCGAGGCTGTGGATGCGAATCATCCCGGCAGGAAGGATGTGCATCTGCCCCGTGTCGGGGTCCTTCCAGCCCTGAATGAACGTATCCCAGTCCGACAGCACCAGACCCCCCTCGGGGGGCTCATCTATCAGCGGCGCCTCATCGAAGGACTTATACTCCGTCCCGTAACCGCGATTGAGCGTCTCGATATCCCGATACTTCGTCTTGAGGAACCGGTGATAGTGTCCGGCGGCCTCGGGGGCGGCGCGTATCCAGAACAGGTTGAGGATTGTGCGTGTGAATTCGGTCCAGTCGGCCCGTTCCTTGTCGGTCCGTCCCGGCCCGGCCGGCAGGCGGCGGTCCAGATGCACCTCGTCATAAGAGACGTACTTCGTACCGTGCTGACGGTTATAAACGGCGATGTCGCGGGTGTAGTTGGCCCTGAGGAACAGTGTTTTATAGTAGCCCTCGGCGCTGAAATAGTAACGGTTATCGACAGGTTGTTTTGTCTTGAACCGGCGAAACTCGAGGTCGAACGGCTCGGTCCCCGGCTTGTTCCGACGCAGCAGGTAGTTTTCAGCCTGCACGAACACGGCGTTCCAACCGGCGAATTCCGTGCCCATTGCACGGTTCAACTCGCTGATGTCGCCGTCGAACCGCTTGATGAGAATGTCCTTGAATTCGCGGAGCACATGGGGAACCGCACCGCGGGCGGCGTCGGTGGACGTTACGGAAGATATATATCCGATGAAATACGTATAGTACGGCAGATCGGACTCTTCCAGGAACGACAGCCATACCTCTACCATTTTCCCATTCGGATCGACAGGCGGCCTGAAACGGTCGAACGCAGACGCTTCGTTGATATAAGTAGTCCGCATCATCTCGATCGAGTTGTTGAAAAACCCATCGATATGTTTGGAGTACAAGGCCTGCTCGCTGATAAGGAACGACGGGATGATCCTGGACTCGTGCACGTCGGTAGCACTTTTAGTGCTTCCGGCGACCATCAGGGCGAACGGGTAAATCATCGTAACCGCCCCGCAAATCAGCAGCGCGTAGATCGTCCAGATCAGAAGCCTGACCTTGAAACTCTTTCGACCTATCTTCGAGATTATCGGCATGGTCTTATTTCTTGTCACCCGTTGTTCGGAATTCGACACGCGCCAGGATGCGCAACTGATATACGGTAAAGCCGATCAGCATGAAACCGAGCATCCACGCCATCGCGGTAGCCGGTCCGAACTGCAGGTACGTGAACGCCTTGTACCAGATATGCAGTCCGGCAATTTCGGTATCGGCGGCGCCGCCGGTCATTGCGAGAATACTGCCCGTCGCCCTGTACCACGAACCGATGAACACGCCTATGAAGTTGATGATTATCAGCGGCTTGAGATAAGGGAAGATGACGAACAGTATCTTGTCGATGAACGTGGCGCCGTCGATGTCGGCTGCTTCGTAAAAATCCTCGGGAATCCCTTTCAGCGCCGCCAGGTAAATCAGGCAGCCGGGACCGATGCCCGCCCAGACCATCGGGATAACGCAGGCAATCATCGCCGTCTTGCTGTCGCTCAACCAGTTATAAGGCTCCGGTGTGGTCGCCAGTAGCCGGGAAGGCGCCCTGGCCAGGCTGCTCGAAAGCGTCTCGCCGATCGGCCTCAGAATCGGTCCGGCCATTCCCGCGCAGGTAATCAGAAGGAGCACTCCGACCAGTATGAACAAACACGACGCCAGATGCATATCGTGGCGCCACACGCGTATTGCGAATAAAAGCGCGATGACAAAAAGCGCCACCCCCAGCGCCAGGAACGCGATCGCCGGAATCTTCATAATTATCGCATTGAGCATCCCGCTATCCGATGCATCATAGAACTGCTTCCACAGCAGGATGGTAACCAGCCCGGTGATAACCGCCGGCAGGTAATAAATCGTGCGGAACAGCAGTTTTCCGTGCGGTACTTCCTGTAGGAGGATCGCAAGGATAATCGGAGGAATAAACGTCAGGGATATGACCAGCAGGCTGTAGCGAATGGCGTTCCAGACCGACTGCCACCAGAAGTTGTCAAAGAGTATGTCGCCGAAATTCTGAATGCCCACCCAGGACGACTCGCCGATCAGTCGGTAATCCTGAAACGCCATCACCGAACCGCGAACAAGCGGAAAATATCGCCAGATAAGTATCGTCAACACCGCCGGGGCCAGAAGCACGTAAGCCCAGAAGTATCTGCGGAAACCCCACCGGGGCTGCTTAAGCCCCTCGATCTTCGGCGGCGTGAAGGTCCTGATGATCCTGCGAAAAACCAGGGCGAACGTAATCGCTATCGCTATAAGCACGGCTACAGCGGTTATGTCGCGGAGCCGGCGCTGCTCCGGCGTAACGATCCCGATCATCCGCTCATTCGCCACGGCGCAGCCTTTGCGCAGAAGTTCCTGTAGCACGTCCAGACGCTTGTGGCGGTCTTTGGGCAATTCACCGTCCCGGGCCAACTGCTCGGCCTGTTGAATGGGAATCGTCATCATGTCGTAGGCAAAGTTGCTGTTTCGGCCGTATGGCTCGGGCTTGCCGGTTTCGATGGCGATCTCGAACGTCCTGGCCCAGCCTTTGGGGCTGAGACGCTCGATTTCCGGGTAACCGAACATCCGAAGGTATTTCGGGTTGATGAACCGGCCCAGCCCGCCCTCGACCATGATTCGGGTTTTAATTCGCACGGCCTCGCTGCAATCGTAGAAGCGTACGTACTCCCACGATGCGTCGCGCACAGCCGGGTGCTTAATCCCCGCGAACAAGCCCAGCATCCGGCTGTTGAGTTCACCGCCGCGAATGCCCGTCGGACCCAGCGGGACAGGGACCATCCCGGTAACCTCCGGATTGATGGTCGAGAAAAGTTTCTCGTCCACGTAACTCATCCTCATGCCGATTAGACCTTTTCTCCACTTATCGGCACTGTCCTCGGCGTCCTTGGAACTGTATCCGCGGCGGATTTTATCGTCCTTGTCGGTCCACTTCTCGGCGCTGAGGCGAATGTAGAAGTCCAGCGCGACGGCCGCAGCCCGCGTGTCGAAGACGCACCGCCACTGGTCGGTCTGCTTGTTATAGACCATCACTTCGCCCCCTGCCGACCAGAGGTAGGTTATCCAGTGCCAGGATTCATGCTTGCCGCGCCCCAACTGCAATCCGTAAGTGCCCTTCTTCGGATCGGTAAGTTTGCGGGCCGCTGCGATCATGTCGTCCCACGTCCAGTCGATAGTCGGATACGGGATGCCTTTTTCGTCGAACAGGTCCTTTCGGAACAGCAGCACCTTCCCGAGCGCACCGCCGTACGGCATCGCCCAGACGTGCGTCCTGCCGTCAGGCCCTTTCCGGCGGATAACCGGCTTGATCTTCGGATGGATTCGGAAGTCGATATCCTCGTTCGACATACTCGACATGTACCCGTCTTCGGGTTTGTCAAGCGGGTATAAAAAGCGGTTCCGGATGTAATTATCCGATCTGCGGAAATTGACGTAGAGCACGTCGGGCGCCTTGCCGCCGGCGATTGCCAGTAGGTCCTTGTCTATTTCCGAACTGCCGACATCGATCCCCGTGAACCTGTGAAGTTCTATCTCGACGTTGTCCCAGTTATGCCGGCCGTATTTGACCGGATCGGCCTTGTACTTGTCGCGATACCGACGGGCGAATATCTCGCCGAATCGTTTCTTGAAGACGCCTATAGCGGCCCTGTCGGCCCGAACGTTCGTGCTGTTGTCGTAGGGATCGGGCATTTTCTGGATTACGATGTGGACGATCGTCCTGCCGTCGCGATCCTCGACCCACCCGCCGGGCGCTGCCGATTCACAGGCCAGCAGAGCCAAAATACCAATCAACCCCGCATACGCACGCCGAGTCCGCATTTGAACGCCTGAATCCTTCATCGTGGGAAATGCCGCCTGTTCGGATAACGTGATACTGCTGAACTATAACGTTTTTCAAATCCGGCGGAAAGAGAATTATCAGACGGGCAAAGGTGTTCCGGAAACACCTCTTTCTGTAACGTTCGGGCATCCGTTGCCGTTCGGCGCTTTTCATAATAACCAATGCTCACAGGAAACCGCGAAAGTCTTGTGGGCTGATTCTCTTTCAATAAGTTTAAGGGGGATTTTTCTCTTGAAAAATTCGCAAAGTGTGATATACTTTAATTTGCTTTTGCTCCAGTCTGCTTTAGGGAACGGCAGAGCAAACTTCAAAGTGAGAAACAGGGGTGAATCTAACTCTTTCAAACCTGCCGAGGCTGCAACTGCCAAGTTCCCAATGGGCAGGCCGCGAGTTTGTGCACACAAGCATCATAGGCTCTCGGTCTATGCCGGAGATGGGAGGTGATGCGAAATGACCCGACTACTACTCTGTCAACCTTAAATCTTTTGGTGGCACAGGTTTGTAACCTGTGTCAGCCACGGAGGGCAATTCGGTGCATGGAAGCGAAAGATAACCTCAAGAGGAACTTGTCGCTGTCGGTTTCTCCGGAGGTGGGGAGCCTCCGGCTGAAAGCGACGCAACGAACGAAAGGATCCTATTATGAAAAAGACAATTGAACTGGCATTGGCGCTGACAACTTGCCTGATATTGGTCGGGCAGGCGGAGGCAGGTCAGTCACTGCTCGTTGAGGATTTCAGTTCTGATCCCGGCTGGATAAGTACTGACCCGACCAACGTACGATGGGATTCCAACGGATTCTATCGGGCAAGAGTCAACGACGACAGCGGCGTAGCACGCTGGGGATTCAGCCCATTATTTCAACAGGTGGCGAACAGTTCTTTTACGCTTGATTTTGATATGCGCCCTGCAAGTACTTCGTGGGGAACATATCCACTACTGGGCTTGATTCAAGACGGTGTCGCCACTCCTTATGAGGTGGCCTCGCTGAGAATAGAGGCTCATTGGTCCGGCGATGGTTATAACAAGTTCCTGCTGGGATCAAATGGCGCCCCCCGCATCGGATGGTCTCCGACCTTTGATACAAGCAAGTGGTATAATCACAGTATTGAATACGACGCTGATAGTAATACTGTGCTCTGGAATGTTACTGACCTGGACACTGGTCAAGTTTTTCATGCAGATACATTCTCCGGTATCTCGATTGCTCCCTTTAATCAACTCGCAGTCGGCTACGAAGGTGCAGCTCCGGTTTATGGAAGTTGGGCGGAAATCTACGTGGATAACATAGATTTGGTTCCTGAACCTTTCACACTGTCGCTGCTGGTCCTTGGCGGGCTGGCGGTATTTAGGCGTCGGCGAAGTTGTTGATCGTCAAATTTAACGTTTGCAAGAATTCATAAGGCCCGGCCGGGTTGGCCGGGCTTTTTTTGCGCCCCGCCCGTTTACCGATAGGCATCCTTGCGGTGGCGAATCCCATAAATCGTTACCGTCTTTGTGGCTTGGTCTATGTCGTAAAGGATTCGGTAGCGGCCCACGCGGAATCTGTACCCCTCAATGCCCCTTAATTTACGAGTGCCCGTAGTATATGGATTGTTTTCCAACTTGAGGATGGCCGTGTCAACACGGGCAATGACTTGAGCGGGCAAGTTTGCCATTTCTTTTCGTGCTGACCGCGTGATCCGAACGGTCCAATTCACGAAAGGGCGCCCTTTCTCTGGAGTTGGCGCCGGAACTTCCGGTAAGGTATCGCCGGTTCGCTTCGGCGAGACGCTATAATCAATGCGTCTTCACATGATTCCGTCAGGGCGCCGGATGAAACAAGACGTTCCACAAACTCCTGCTTCTTGTTGGCAGACAATCCGGCAACAATTGTTACGATTCCATCAACGACTTGACTCATCGTTTCCATTCTCCTGCAAATTGGCCGCCCTTATGATATACCGACCAATGGGGTAAAACAAGGCGACTTGGGCCTTTTTTGCGCTTTGTCCATGCTGCGGCAAGTAGTATAATTATAATTGCAGGCTCAGCATTGCGACGGTTACGCATACGTAGCCCGGGAGATTTATCAGACATGCACAACGAATTCACAGCCATTATCGAAATGGACGGGGATTGGTATTTCTCCGACTGTCCCGAGATTCCCGGCGCCAACGGCCAGGGCAAAACGAAACAAGATTGCCTGACCAGCCTCGCCGAGGCAATTAGCATGATCCTGGCCGACCACCGCAAAGACGCGATGCGCGGCGTTCCGGACGACGCGATCAAAGACACCGTAGCCGTCTCATGAAACACCTCTCTGTTCCTCCAAAGAATAAACACTTATGCGAGATCGAGAATAATGAGTTACAAAACAGCCATACTGGGCGCGACCGGGGCGGTGGGCGCGGAGTTTCTTAAGATTCTTCAGCAGCGCGAATTCCCGCTGGCGAGTCTGAAACTGCTGGCGTCGAGCCGGTCGGCCGGGAAGAAAATTCCATTCGGCGATGAAGAATTGACCGTCGAGAAGGTTACGGAAAAGAGTTTCGACGGCGTGGAACTGGTCCTCTCGTCGGCCGGCGGAGCGATCTCCAAAAAGTTCGCGCCGATCGCCGCTGCGGCTGGTTGCGTAGTCGTCGATAACACCTCGGCCTTTCGCATGGACGCCGACGTCCCGCTGGTAGTACCTGAGGTTAATCCCGAAGACATAAAAAATCACAAGGGCATTATCGCCAATCCGAACTGTTCGACGATCATTATGAACGTGCCCGTCTGGCCGCTGCATAAGGAAAACCCGGTCCGGCGGATCGTCGTCAGCACCTACCAGGCCGCCAGCGGTGCCGGGGCGGCTGCGATGGCCGAACTGGCCGAAGGCGCAAAGGCGTTTCTGGACGGCAGGGAATTCACACCGAAGGTGCTGCCCCACCCGGCTGCGTTCAATGTCTTCTGCCATAACAGCAACGTCGGCCCGGACGGGTACAACCTCGAAGAGGCCAAGATGGTCCTCGAGACGCAGAAAATCTTCCATGCGCCGGAGATTCTCATAACCGCCACCTGTGTCCGCGTGCCGGTAATGCGCGCACACAGCGAGGCGATAAACCTCCAGTTCACCCGCCCCATTACCGAAGGTGAGGTGCGTGAGATTCTCTCTGCCGCCCCCGGCGTGCGGATCGTCGATGACCGGCAGCGGAGCTACTTCCCCATGCCGCTGGACGCCACCGACGCCGACGAAATCCTCGTCGGGCATATCCGCCGGGACATCTCCCAGCCGGACGGCTGCGGGATAGAAATGTTCGTCAGCGGCGACCAGATCCGCAAAGGCGCCGCCCTAAACGCCGTCCAGATAGCGGAATTGCTGTAGTAGTTTGTGGCGTTGCGGGATTCGGAACCGCATATTATACAATAGGCTCTTCATCTCGGAAGAGTCGTTTTTTGGATATTATGATTCTGCGATGAACCTTCTGCGACAACTGCGGAAGACATTGACGTTCGGCGGCCTGCGTATCGGTATGGAGTTGGCACGCAGGACGGACCGGAACGGTGTCGTTGAGTCCATGCGTCGGGTGCTGCTGGCCCTGACGCGGACGGCGCTGCCGTTGCGTATGCGTCTGGCGAAGAACATGAAACTTGCGGGCGTTTTTCGTCCGGGGCTGCTCGACGCACACTTCGCCCGGGCCGTCGATCAGATGGCCATGCTCGCTCACGTCTTCCGGGCGGGTTTCGCCGGAAGCGGCTGCCCGGAAAAATTCAAGTTTGACGGGTCGGTCCGATTGCTGGAGCAGGCTTACGCCGCCGGAAAAGGCGTAATCAACATCTCCCCGCACATCTGCGGATACCCGGTCTATGCCCCGATTATCTCTCCTCGCATCCCGTGCAGCATATACCTCCGCCGGAACAAGGACCCTCGCAAGATGCGGATCAACGAGGCCATCGGGCTTGCCGGTAAGGGGCACCTGGTTTATCCGCCCAAGGGCGCTACCAGGGCAGAGCGGCTCCAGGTCGCCATCGACGTACTTCGCCGGGGAAGGATGCTTTTTATAACGCCCGATACGCCGCGCAAGGCCCACCAGGGAATCCCCGTAACCATCCTGGGGCGAACGGTCTATTTTCCGACCGGCGTGTTCGTTATGTCAATGCGAACCGGATCGCCGGTGGTGCCGACCGTCTGGCACTGGGACAACGGGGCCTATCACATCCGTTACGGTCAGCCGTTTGAACCGACCAGGGGCGGCCGAATCAAGCAGCAGGTCGAATCGGCCACACGCAAGTGGGCACAAAGCGTCGATGCCTTCCTGCACGAGCATCCGGAGATGTGGTGGAACTGGCTGGACAAACGCTGGACGAGGATCATCCGCGAAGGATAATCACTGAAACTTTTTACCGGCCCGGGGCGTCTAATTCATCGACAGACCAATTAAGGAGAATCCGATGAGATACAAATCGCTGCTTGCAATCGTCGCGTTTCCGGTTCTGTTTCAGGCCGGTGTTTTACGGGCGGAAAAGGCCGGGGACGGCTCGTCGTTCACCATCCGCCCGGACTACCGGTACAAGGAAATCTACGACGTGTACGAAGGCCTGCGGAAGGCCAATCGGCCGCAGTTCA
>DAOVFI010000053.1 GCA_030673005.1 Planctomycetales bacterium | reverse complement strand
CAGTACGGCAGCAGGTCGGATTCAATCTGGCGGTCCAGCAGGCTGTATTGCGGCTGGGACGTGGCGTAATCGCCGAACCGCAAGGCCCAGCGGGTCTGCTCGACTGTGAAATTGCTGACGCCGTAGCAGCGGATCTTGCCGGCCTGGCGGAGTTTTTCCATTGCTTCGGTCGTCTCGTCCAGCGGCGTCAGCGGGTCGAAGGCATGGAGTTGATACAGGTCGATGTAATCCATCTTCAACCGGCGGAGCGAGTTTTCGCATTCCTCGATGATATATTTTCCCGAAAGGTCCGGATGCCGCCGGCCGTCCTCATAGAAATGCCAGTACAGTTTGGTCGCCACGACGATCTTATCTCTCGGCAGGGGCGCCAGTGCCTCACCCATGACCTTCTCGGCCAGCCCGTCGCCGTAGGCGTCTGCGGTGTCGTAGAAGTTGACGCCGACCTCGAATGCCCTGCGGATGGCGGTGATAAACTGCCCTGCCGGGATTTCGCCCCAGAATTTCGGCGAGATCTGCCACGACCCGTAACAGATCGGAGAAACCTCCAACCCGCTGCGGCCCAGTCTGACACGATTGCTCATATTGTTCTCCTTAATGTTCCAACGACGCTGCAATGATACCGAACCGGAGTCGCGGACGCAAAGCATCGTATCAGGGACAACAGCCTACAGATAGCCATCTGTGGGCTGTTGGTTCGCGCCCCGGCGCATTTATCGCACCTCCGGCGCGGTGTGATTCTGCTGCGCAAGAGAGAGGCCCGGCGGGTTTTTTTTAACCCGTCGGGCCGGGAGAAATATTGTGGTTATTCTGCGTCTATCGTCTCAGCGCCGTCGCTTCAGCAGCAGGCCGATCCCGCCCAGACCAAGCAGCGCCAGGCTCATCGGCTCGGGAATGACACCGGCTCGGCCGGCGATCCTCGAATCATCGACCGGGTTCAGGAAGTAGTCGATTCCAGGGTCATATTGGCTGCCGGCGCCGGTCGGGTCGTACACCGCCGAGGAGAATATCGGGATACCCGACGGGGCCATAAACTTGAAGAAGCAGGCCCCTCCGGGGAAGTCCGGATCCGTAGTAACGTCCACACCGAGCAGTGTCTTGAGTATCCCCTTACCCTCGACCAGGTCGGCGGTATCGGAGTCGGCCCGCGCCAGGAGAGTAACGTCGCTGAACTCGATATCGAGCAGCGTGATATTCTGAGGCGAACCTGCCGGGTACAGCACTCCCGGCGGCCAACCCGTATTGGCGATCCAGCCGGTAATCTTCAGACGCGACGGAGGGCTGGACCGGTGACCGACCAGGCTGATTTCGAAAGCGTCACTGGTGACCGGATCTGTGTACGGACCGTCGTTAGTGTTGAAGTACATGTCCAGTTCGAGATTAGCAGCAAACTGGTAACCGGAATACAACGGGTAAGAGTCCGAACTGGGCGACGGCGGCGTGCCCAGCGGATTCGTCGGCACCGTCGGCATGGCGCCCGTATAGGTGTATGTACCGACATAATGGCCGGTATCGATGGCGGGAACGTAAAGGTGGTCGGGATTGGCGCCGTTGTAGTCGTACACCGCATCCTGTGATACGTCAAAGGCAAAAGTGTGATCGTCGATGCGGATACTGAGCGGTGAGGCCTGAACGTTCGCAACCAGACAGACAACTAAAAGCACCGAAGCAAAAGCAGTAATACGAAGCATGAGCACTTCCTCCTTCTCTACTTAATAAGAGCCTTTTTCCCCGAAGCAGGTTTGAGCCGCCTGCTTCACAAGCACCTGAGCAAAACTACTAACATCCACTTTCATTCAACATTATATCGACAAAATCCATTTTTGTCAAGATAAATACAAAGAAAAAATAAAAAAACGTTACCATTTTATTCTACGGCTTTTATGTTTCTCCTTACCGCTTTCGGCAGTAAACCGCCGCCTGGACCAGCACGGCCAGCAGGATAATAACCGCCATAATAGGATAAATCGCCCGGATGCTCGTCTGGTGGTCCGTGAACCGGGCGATAAGCCTGATAAGCGCCCCGCCCCCGAACGAGCCGATGCCGAAACCGGCCGATACGCGGAGCTCCCGAACTGCGACACTCGCCGCCCGGCGCGTGCTGCCTGAAACAGAATAGTACAGGTCGGAGGCGAAGATAACGGCGATGCCCAGTGATGCAACGATGGAATAGAATGCCAGGTCCCACGCGCTGGTGCTGAAGGCCACGGCGCAGACAGCCGCAGCCATGACAATCTGGCTTGCCCATAGGAATACTTTTTTATAGTGCCACCGTGTTGTCCTTCCCATCAGGAACAATCCGCACATCATCGCCAGGGTGATGATTGCGGCAATCCGGCCATGGACTTCCGGGCCGATCGACATGGACTCCATTAATGTTACTATGGGATAGCGAATGACGCCGTTGGTCATCCCGGCCATTACACCGGCGACAACGGCCATCCAATGAAAAGCGGAAATCCTGTCCGCCCCGTCCTCGCGCAATCCCGACGTTTTGACTGCGGTGGTCGGCGTGTCGGAATGGTGGCGTTTGCGTGCGGTCGCAGCGACTAAAAACGTACTCATTGCGGCGCTCGACGCCACCAGGAATGCTATGTATGGATGCGGGTCGGCGCGCGCTCCCCACAACGTCCCGCTCAGCAAAAAACCGGTGAACGCGCCCAGTGCCCAGCTGATGCTGAATGTCCCCAGCCGCTTGTTCAGGCGGTGTCCCTCCTGCCCGCCGGTCAGCCAGCCCGCAATCGGCGGCCACATCAAACCTGCAATCGCACCGTCCAGGGCTATCAGCCCGAGAAGCACCGCTACCGAAGAAGTTGCGGACATTAAAAGGGTCGTTCCGACGCCTGACGCCGCAGCGGTCATGACCAGTCGCCTGACACCGAGGCGGTCCGTGTGAGGGCCGACGAACAGGCAGCACAGAACGTATCCCCCCATCCACAACCCCCCTACCGCGCCGACCGCGAGGCTGCCGCCGCCGATGTGCATTACCTGCCAGGGCCAGATGACCATGAGAATGCCGCCCCTGACGCAAAATAAAAAACTGGCTGCGTAAAGGGCCAACGGGGATCGTCTCCACCGAAGGATAATTGCAGATTGAGCGGATCGAATCCTGGGCATTGCATACTATCTCCGGTAACAAAGCGGGTATGGTATCCTCCACCCCCCGTGGCGCTTCAAGAAAAATCCGCCCCGGAATGGGAAAAAAGTAATCAGTAACCAGTAATCAGTCGTAGGGTGTGCAGGTTCTTTTCCCTGCACACCCTACCGACCAATTACTGATTACCCTGTCTGCTAATTGTTATCAATCCACTCGCCGGAGAAAACTTCTGTCGCCGGACCGGTCATATAGACGTGATTGTCGGAGTCTCGCCATTCGATTTCCAGGTCGCCGCCGGGCAGATGCGTGACGATTTTTCGATCTGTCCGCTTCGTCAGCACGCCGGCGACGCAGACGGACGAGGCGCCGGTTCCGCAGGCGAGCGTTACACCGGCCCCGCGTTCCCACGTTCGCATGGTTACCTCGCCTTGCGAGTGAACTTGCGCGAAGTGAACGTTCACCTGTCGCGGAAAGATTCCCTGCCGACCGAGAAACGGGCCGAGCGTCTCCAGCGGCGCCGCCTCGACTCGCCCGCAATAGATCACCATGTGCGGGTTGCCCATGGATACGCAGGTCATGCGCATGTCGAGTTCGCACTCTGCCATCCAATCCGCCGCAGCGCCCATCGGGATGTACTTGCCGAGTGGGAAATCCACAATCAACCCGGCGTGCGTTCGCGGCAGCTCGATCGGGATTTCCTTCGGTTCGAGTATCGGCTCACCCATATCGACCGTGGCGGATACGACTTTACCGGCATCGTCCAGGTCCAGTTCGATCGTCTTTGTCCCGGCGATCGTCTCGACTCGCAGGGGATTGGCCTCATTCAGCCCGTGGTCGTGTGCGTATTTTGCCGCGCAGCGGATGCCGTTGCCGCACATCTCCGGCTCGCTGCCGTCGGCGTTGAATACGCGCATCCGCACGTGGGCATGGCCCGAGGGGTCTGTCCCCGACTGACCGGAAGGCGGGCATATTAAGATAAGTCCGTCGCCGCCGACGCCGAAATGCCTGTCGCAGACCGTCCGGGCAAGCCCGGCCGGGTCGTCCACGGACTCCTGAAAACAGTCCACACAAACGAAATCATTTCCAATACCGTGCATCTTCACAAAACGCATATGTCTTCTCCGTACGGGAGACAGAATTATCCACGAATTACACGAATTACACGAATTTTTAAAAAACAACAGGAAGGGTTATGCTCATGTCTTATTACAATTCCTGCCTGCCGACAGGCAGGCGTGAACTTCTTCTGTTTTTTGTATTCGTGTAATTCGTGCAATTCGTGGACTAATTTCTTTCCGTACTGTGTAATTCGTGGACTCACGCAGGCGTCAGGTTCAGTTGTCTTGCCGGCAGGTTGACCGAGGCTATTTTTACTGTCAAGGCGTCGCCGATGCGGAATCTCCGGCCTGACCTTTCACCCCGGATTTCGCCGGTTTTGGCGGATACCTCCCACCAATCGTCGCCCAGGTCCGGCATGCGGATAAGCCCTTCGATGCCGAAGCTTGTCAGTTGTGCGAAGATGCCGAAGTTGGTTACGCCGGTTATAGCGGCGTCGAAGGTCTCGCCGACCTTGCCGGTCAGCAGTTGCAGGATGAGGACGGTCTTCAGTTCATCTTCGGCTGCCTCGGCGCGGCGCTCGGTCGTGGAGCAGTTCTCGCCCAGTTTGACCAGTCCGGCCGGGTCGGCCTGCTCAACCTGCCGGTTGTGGATCAGGTCGGCCATGAGCCGGTGGACTGTCAGGTCCGGGTAGCGGCGAATTGGTGAGGTGAAGTGGCAGTAATTCTCGCCGGCCAGGGCGAAGTGCCCGATCCGCATCGGCGAATACTCCGCCTGCTGGAACGACTTCAGCACGGCCAGGTTGACCGCGTAACTCTCAGGCCTGCCCTTGACGGCGTCCAGCAATTTCTGGATATCGAAGCGGGTTACTTTTCGCGGCAGTTTGTGCCCGCAGACGCGCACGAAGGAGCCTAACTGCCTGCCGGCGGCCTGGTCGGGAGCGGGGTGAATCCGTCGGAGGAAGGGCACGGACTTGCGGTCCAGCACGCCGGCGACGGCCTCGTTTGCCTCGACCATGAACATCTCGATTATCGTGTGGGTGTAGGAATCGTCTTCGCCCTTCGCGCCGACAACCTTTCCGTCCTCGTCCAGCACCAACTCGACGGACGGCAAGTCCAGATGCAGCATTCCCGCCTTCGTTCGCCTCGCCTCGATCAGCCGGGCCAGTTCGTTCATCCGGACGATAAGTTCGACGACAGGCCCGTCGAAGCCGCCGCCCTTGCCGTCGATTATGCCCTGTGCCTGCGTGTACGTCAGTCGCCTGGATGATTTAATGACAGTCTCTGCCAGGCGCGTGGCGGTAACGTTGCCTTCCCGGTCGTACCGGATGAAGGCGCTCTTACAGAACCGCCTCCGGTCCTGCTGGAGCGAGCAGACGCCGTTGGAGAGTATCTCCGGCAGCATGGGGATGACTTTGCGTGGAAAATAGACGCTGTTTCCGCGTTCGCGTGCAGCCGAATCCAGCGGGCCGTCGGGGGTAATGAAGTGGGACACGTCGGCGATGTGGATTCCGAGTTCCCAGCCGTCGCCGTCGGGTGCGATGCTGATGGCGTCGTCGAAGTCGCGTGCGTCGGGCGGGTCGATGGTAACGACGGTCACGCCGGTCAGGTCTTCCCGCCCTTCGGCGTCGTCCGGGTCGAAGGTATCGACGGCCTTGCGCGCCTCGTCGAACGCGTCGGACTCGAACTCGTCCGGTAGGCCGTGGGCGCGTATTATCGCCAGAGTCTCAACCTCGATCTGACCGGCGGAACCGATGTTCTCGATAATCACGCCGCGAGCCAGTTCACCTTTCTTCGGCCAGGTAACTATTTCGGCGACGACCTTCTGCCCGGCCAGGGCGCCCGGACCGACGTCGGAAATGACCACCGGCGCGACAGCGGCCTTTCCGTCCGGAAGGACGAACCAGGCGCCGTCGGTTTGATCGAGCGTGCCGACGATTTTACTGGAGCCGCGGAGGAGGATTTTGACGATCTTGCCGTGGTAGATCATCTCACCGCCGCGCTTGCCGCGTTTAAAAACCCTCGCGGCGACCGTATCGCCGGTCATCGCGTCGCCCTTGGCGTCGGGCGGGATGAACAGATCGCCGTGCGAGTTGGGCGATTCGGGAATGACAAAGCCGAACCCGCGCGGATTGGCGCGGAACGTCCCGACGACCTTTCCGGACATCTCCGGCAGCGTGAGCGAGTTCTTTGCGCCCAGGACTACTCGCCCACCGTCGCGCAAGACCTTGACGGCTTGGCGGAACGAACCGTAATCGGCCTCGTCCACACCCATCTGCCGGGCCAACTGACGCGGCTTGAGCGGCTGGTAATCACGGTCGGCGAGATACTTGATAATGGCTTCTGCGTAACGTTCGGGCATAATGAGTCAATCGTAGAAAAGCGGCGGTCCGATTGCGAGTGAATTGTTTTGCATTGGTTGACTGTCGCATCAGGAGTGCTATAATTCCGTCCTTGAATTTTTTCCGAATCGTCAAAACGGAACGAAGCGGCCTGTGCCGCCCGACAGATGTATTTCCGGCGATTCGGCCGAATCAATTGTAACCGGGCAATATAATCAGGAGATAACGAACCGTGGCTGATCTGAAGATTAAATCCGCTGATGAATGTAAATACGACGAGGTCTCGCTGGGCGAGGTGATGTTGAGGATCGATCCGGGCGACGTGCCGACGGCGCGGGCGAGAGCCGGGCGTCTCTGGCATGGCGGCGGCGAGACTAACATGGCTGAAGGGCTGAGTTATTGCTTCGGGCTGAGGACGGCGGTAGTTACCGCGCTGGTCGATGACGGTATAGGCAGGAACATCGAAAACCAGATGCGCGAAGCCGGCGTCGATACGTCAAACATCATCTGGTTCGGCACAGGCGGCAAAGGCAAATTCTCGACCGATGCCAAAGGTACGCTCCATAACGGCATCAACTTCACGTGGTCCGGCAAGGGAATCCTTCCGTCGCTGACGGAGTACTACCGCGCCCACACAGCCATCCGCGAAATCGCCGGCGGCGACTTCGACTGGGCGGGCCTGTTCGCTCGCGGCGTCCGATGGTTCCACACGGGCGGGATTTACACGCTTATTTCGCCGACGTCTGCCGGCGTGGCGATCGAGGCGATGGACGCGGCCGGTGCGGCAGGGGTTGTCCGGTCGTTCGACCTGAACTACCGCTCAAAGGTCGAGCCGGACAAGGATAAAGCGCGAAAGCAGAACCGGAAGATCGTCGAACTGACCGACTTCCTGGTGGGCAACCAGAGCGACTTTGATGACGCGCTCGGCGAAGAGTGCCAAAAGATCGGCAAGGACGAGCCGTTCGAGATATGGCTGGAGGCGTATTCCGAGATGCTCCGGCGCGTGGCGAAGAAATATCCGAACCTTAAACTAATCGGTACGCAACTCCGCGCCGCCCTGTCGGCTGACAGGATAAACTGGGGCGCGGTGCTCTACGACACTGCCGCCGATAAACTGCACCAGGCCGTTACCCGCGAGGGCGTCGAGATAGCCGATCGCACCGGCGGCGGCGATTCGTTCGCTTCGGGTGTGGCTGCGGCGCTGCTGAAAGGCAACGACGTAGAAACGGCCGTCCAGTGGGGCGCCGCACACGGTATATGCGTGCAGGAAACGCCCGGCGACGTAACAATGGTCAAACAGGCCGACGTAGAAAAGGAAGTCAAACGAGCCATCGCCGGCGGAGGAGTCAGCGCACTGCGATAATATAAGTCTGTAACAGATAATCTGACGGGTGGCACAGTCAAGCAATATGAGGTTTTCTCAAAAAACCTCATATTGCTTGGCCGTGGACGACGATAACACGGCCAAGCTTCGCTTGATCGTGCCGCCAGTCGCCCGCTTGTCCCCCATGCAGAGAAAGGTCCATAGATGTTCAGTAAGGTTCTGTCGCCGGAACAAATCGAGAGGATACACAACGCTTCGCTGGAGATACTGGAACGCGTGGGTGTCGTCGTGCCGCACGACGAGGTATTCGGGCGGTTTGCGGATGCCGGCGCTAAGGTGGACCGGAAGGCCCGGCGGGTTTGGATTTCAGCGGATCTGGTAATGCAATCGCTCGATCAGGCCGGAAAGCAATTCACGATCTACGGCCGGGATATTTCCCGCAAGGCGGAATTCGGTTGTGGCGGGCGGAACTACGGCAGCATTGCCGGAGAGGCATCATGGCTCGATGAAGTCGGCAAGCAGCGCCGCTACGCCAGTCTCGATGATGTAGCGACGGCGTGCCGGCTGGCCGACGCCCTGGAATACCTGACAATTTCCGGCGCCATGTCCGATCCGCACGAAATTCCAGTCAAATTTCGCTGCGTCGAAGTGCTGGCGACGATGGTCCGGAACACCACCAAACCGGTCGGCTTCTGGCTATACGACCGCGCATCGACCAGGTACCTCGTGGAGATGGCAATCGCACTCCGCGGCGACGAGCAAACCGCAACTGAATTTCCGCTGTGGCATCCGTTCCTCGAACCGATCAGTCCATTGCGTTTTCCTTTCGACGGGATTGATTTGCTGTTCGAGACGGCCAGGTTGAATCTTCCCGTGCCTGTCGGTCCGATGGCGCAGATGGGTCTTTCGGCCCCCGGGACGATGGCCGGCACGATGGCCCTCGAAAATGCGGAAATACTGGCCGGTCTTTGCATAACACAGTTAGTCCGTCCGGGAACTCCGGTCGGTTATGTCGGAATCTGTCACGCTTTCGACATGCGTACAACTCAAATGATCTTCGCCGGTCCCGAGCAGGCGATCTTTGGAGTGGCCATGACGCAGATGGGGAAGCATTATGGTTTGCCCGTGGGCATCAATGTCGGTCTGACGGACTCCAAGCGTCCCGACGCCCAGGCTGGGCTTGAGACGGCAGCGACCCTGATGCTCGGAGCCGCCGCCGGAGCGGACATTTTCGGGGGCATGGGCATCTGCGGCGTGGACCAGGCTTCGTCGCCGGACATGCTCGTCATGCAGCACGAGGTAATCTCTTACGTCGAGAGCGCAATGCGCGAAATAGACGTAACGGATGAGACCCTTGGCCTGGACGTGATCGAAGAGGCCGGACCCGGAGGAATCTTCATCGACCGAATGCACACAGCGGAGCATTTCCGCAACGAACTCTGGTTCCCTCAATTACTGGACCGCGATTATTATCAGGCCTGGCTTGACGGCGGGGCAAAGACTATGGAAAATCGGTGCCGGGAAAAGAAAGAACACCTGTTGAAGACTCATGAAGTTGAACCTCTTGCTGATGAACAGCGGCAAGTTCTGGATAAAATCGTTGCCGAAGCAAGGCGCGATCTGGCGAAATAGCGGTAGGCAAGACCAATAAACAGGAGAAACCAATGGCAGAATACCAGCGAGACAGGACCAAGACCGATGCGGCCTTGAGGAAAAGCGGCGTCGTTGTCGTGATGAACAAGAGCCACATCACCGAACCCGAGCACATGGTAACGACCATGAAGGCGATATATGAAGCCGGTTACGTAGCCGAGGTTACCTTCCGTATCGAAGAAGAAATCCTCCGCGATGCCATGGTCGAACTGGTGAAGATGCGGGCCGAGAGTCCCACCGATAATCCGTTTATCCTCGGCGTCGGCAGCGTAATCAATCCACAGGAACTTTCCTCCGCCATCGAGATGGGCTTCGACATGATCGTCGCCCCGGCCAACGTTATGGGCGGATACGGCGAGGGTAAGGATTTCGTCCGCATAACGCAGGAAGCGAACGTTTTCTCGGCCCCGGCTGTGTTCACACCGAGCGAACTGAATTACTTTATCGAGAGGTCCGACGGGCTGGAGCCGGATGCGATAAAGATTTTCCCCGCCCGCTCGCACGGGCCTAAAGGCGTATCGGACCTGCTGGCGCCTTATGTCCGAGATCGGCACACCAATCGGATTATCATGCCAACTGGTGCGGTCAACTTCGAGACCGGCCCGGAGTATATCAAGGTTATTTCCAGCCGGGGATATACGCCCGTGCTGGGAATGTCGGCCCCGCTGGCGCTGGTGGCCGAACGAAAAAAACCCGGCGACCTCGACACCATCACCGAATCGCTTAAAACGTTTGAAGCGAAATTTGAGAAACCATAAGAAAGAAACACTTGGCGTATATGAGAATCACTTTGAATATTGATGATGAGATACTGAAAAAAGCATCTCGCCTGACGGGTATAAAGGAAAAGACCGCCCTGGTGAGACTTGGCCTCGAATCTCTCATTGCGCATGAGAGCAGTCGCAGGCTTGCGAAACTGGGCGGAAGCGAGAGATCGCTTCGTCCAATTTCCAGGCGCAGTACTATATAGGATTGGCCTGAAGTTCACGTACTACAAATTATCCTGCATTTGGAGAATATCAAATGGTTGTGAAAATTGAAGATCTGTTCGACATTTCCGGTAAGGTGGTAGCCGTAACCGGCGCTGCCGGTGTTCTTTACGGCGCGATTTCAAAGGCCCTGGCCGCAAACGGCGCGAAGGTCGCCCTTCTTGACATCATGGGCGATAAGGTCAAATCGCTTGCCGAGGAAATCAAGGCCGACGGCGGCGAAGCGATTGGCATCGAGTGCAGCGTACTGGACGCAACCAGTATGGAATCGGCACTGGCGGCCATTGTGAAGGAATTCGGCGGCTGTGACGCGCTTATTAACGGCGCGGGCGGAAACCGCAAGGGCGCGTGCGTGCCGCCCGACGGAAACTTCACCACCCTGGAACCGGACGAACTGGACAAGGTCTTCGCGCTCAATTATCAAGGCACGGTCCTGCCGAGCCAGATTTTTTGCAGGCATTTCGCCGAGTCCGGCAGGGGGATAATTATCAATACTTCGTCGATGAGCGCGCGTGCGCCGCTGACGAACGTGCCGGGCTACTCCAACGCCAAGGCCGCAGTTACCAACTTCACCCAGTGGCTGGCCGT